>JACCTS010000274.1 GCA_013812245.1 Rubrobacter sp. | reverse complement strand
CGGCTTGTCTCCTCTACCTGGCAGGTCTATTCTGTGAGATTCAAGAAATGCTGTGCGCTCCGGGCCGCGTCGTAGAGTGGGACGATTGCCATGGCGCGAGAACTTGCCAGGCTGGCCCTCGACCGGAGGTCGAATATGAAGTTGCTCGAAGGCATCCATCATCTGACTTTTATCACGGCGGATATGGACCACCTGATCTCCTTCTACGAGCGAATCTTCGAGGCGCGGGTGACGATGGACCTGGAGGAAGAAGGTGTGCGTCACACCTTCATCGAGCTGGGACCGCATACTGTCTTACACCCGTTTCAGATACCCGGTATCGAACCTCCGGGAGAAGAGCCGATGTTCGAGCGTGGGCGGCTGGACCACTTCGCGCTCAACGCGGCGAGCGAGGAGGCGTTCCGCGACCTGCGCCGGCGCCTCGTGGCCGAGGGCGCGAACGACAGCGTGGTGACCGATATGGGCTCGATACTACTTTTCAGTTTCCTCGACCCGGATAAAGGCCGCCACGAAGTAGTCTGGAAGAAACCCGATGTTCCCGTCGAGGCCGGAATTAGGCAAGCCGACTGGACAACGGTCGAGATGGACTGACGAGGCTAATGCCCGACCGAAGCCAAACACCCAACCCGGCCCAGAGGCAGAATGTTGAGAAGGATAATGGGCAGGCTATTCGGGAGCGGGGACATACCTTCGGGATAAACCATCCTGCGTCCCTGCGAACTCGAGAGGATCGGCACGAACGAAAGCCCGATGCGGGACTACGAAGTCTACTTCGAGCGCAACTTCGAGGTGATGTAGCCTGAGCAATGCGGCGTGGAGCGGGCCATCGAACTATACGAATCGTGCGTCGCCGGAGCTGGGATGATGGGATAGTATATGTGCTCCTGCCCCACCATTCGGACGCTTCGACGCGGCTCAACGCGCCGGAGAACAGAGCGCGCCTCCGGTGCTGGCTCGCGGCCCTGGGGCGGCTGGTGACAGAAAAGCGTTCATCAGAAAGGAAAGATTGAGCACGGAGCAAAAAAGAGGCGTCCGGGCGCGCGAGAGCACACTCGTCGCGCGGGACCTGCGCAAGAGCTACGGCGAGTTCCATGCCGTCAGGGGCGTGGACTTTGAGGTGTACCGGGGCGAGTGCTTCGGGTTTCTAGGCCCAAACGGCGCGGGCAAGACCTCAACGATGAAGATGATCTACGGCGCCGCCGTCCCGACGGGCGGACACTTGAAGGTCGCGGGCCTCGACGTGACGCGCCACGAGCGTGACGTGAAGCGCCGCATCGGGGTAGTCCCGCAGGAGAACAACCTCGATGACGACCTCGAAGTCAAGGAAAACCTACTCGTCTACGGCCGGTACTTCGACCTGCCGAAGAAAGTCATTCTGCGGCGGGCCGAGGAATTGTTGGATTTCGTGCAGCTCACGGACAAGGCGGATGCCCAGGTCGAGCAGCTTTCTGGAGGGATGAAGCGGCGGCTCCTGATCGCACGCGCCCTCATCAACGACCCGGAGATAGTAGTTCTCGACGAGCCGACCACCGGCCTTGATCCGCAGGCTCGCCACCTGGTGTGGGAACGGCTGCGGGAGCTGGCGAAGGAGGGCAAGACCCTCATCCTCACGACCCACTACATGGAAGAGGCCGCCCAGCTCTGCGACCGGCTGGTGATTATGGAGGGGGGTAGGATCGTCTCCCAGGGATCTCCGGGCCAGCTCATCGACGAGCACGTAAGCCCGCAGGTGCTGGAGTTCCGCAGCCGCGACGGCTCGCTGGAGAAGCTCTGGGCTCTCGTCGAGGCCGACGCCGACGCCGTGGAGCGGAGCGGGGAAGTCCTGCTAGCCTACACCTCCGACGCCGACGAGCTGCTGGAGAAGGTACGCGCCTCCGGCATCGAGGTCGAGAACACCGTCTACCGGCAAGCGGGCCTCGAAGACGTTTTCTTAAGGCTGACGGGAAGGAGCCTGATCAACTGATGAACGCCCCGTTGAGGCTCCCGTCACCACGCGGGACGTTCCGCGTCTGGCAACGCAACATGACCATCTTCCGCAAATACTGGAAGACCATCATGTTCCCCAACTTCGTCGAGCCGCTGCTGTATCTGGCGGCCCTTGGCCTCGGGCTCGGGGCTTTCATTCAGGAAGGCGGCATAAACGGCGGTACCTACGTGCAGTACATCGCACCGGGGTTGCTGGCGAGCAACGCCATGTTCGCGGCCTCCTTCGAGAGCACCTTCAACACCTTCGTCAAGCTCAAGATAGACCGCATCTACGACGCCATCGTGACCACGCCGGTCAACGCCGAGGATGTGGTCGCGGGGGAATACCTGTGGGCGGGAACGCGGGCGGCGCTCTACGGTACGGGCTTCCTTGGGGTGCTCGCGGTCCTCGGGTTCACCTTCTCGCCCGAGGCGCCGCTCATCTCGTCGCCGTGGGCGCTCTTGATCCCACCGATGCTGCTGTTGATCGGGGTGATGTTCAGCGTGATGGGTACGCTCTTCACCAGCCTGATACAGCGCATAGACCTCTACGCCTACTACTTCACGCTTGTGGTGACGCCGCTCTTCCTGTTCAGCGGTATCTTCTTCCCCGTGGAGAACTTCCCGGCTCCCGTGCCCCAGATAGCCTGGTTCACCCCCCTGTACCATGCGGTGAACGTGTGCCGGGAGCTGGCGACGGGGCCATCCCCCATTGTGCTGGTGGACATCGCCTGGATCCTGGCGTTCACCCTCATCCTCGCGCTGCTGCCCATCCGCTTCATGCGGCGCCGGCTCATCTCTTAGGCGCGAGTGGCCCGCGTTGGGCGCTATCGGCTCTGGTAAGATACGCTTCTTCATATGACCACCGTCGAGCCATTCACGATCCGCCTGGCGCAACCCGATGACGAGCCCGTGATCGCCGGTCTGGTCGTCGAGGGTTTTCTGGACAAGTTCCGATCCGTCTTCGGCGGCAGGATGGACCAGTCCATGAGGATCATGGAGAAGTGGATCAGCCTGGAGCACGCCTCCGGGGGCGTGACCTCCCTGGTGGTCGAGGCCGGGGCGCCGACCGAGATCGTGGCGAGCGTCGGGGTGCGCACGGCCGACTCCCGCGAAGACGTGCTGGCGCGTGGACTCTGGACGACGCTGCGGCGGAACCTGGGCTTTCTGCGCGCGAGCTGGGCCGCTGCTCTCCTATCCCATCCCAGGTACTCGGGAACATCCTCGGAAGCCTACGTGGAGCGGTTGGTCGTCGCGCCCCAGTACCAGAGCCACGGCCTGGGTAGGAGCCTGCTACACGCGGCGGAAGCCCTTGCCCGTGACGCCGGCAAGGACACCGTCGGGCTGCACGTCAGCGGCGTCAACATTCCTGCCCTCAAGCTCTACGAGGACGAAGGATACACAGAGGATTCCCGCCAGCGGTCGCTGATGACCGGCTACTTCCTGAACATCCGCGACTGGCTGTACCTCAAGAAGACCCTCTAATTCCGGCGGGCGATTCCCGGTAGGGTCGTCTTAGAGACCAGGCTCATCGGGATCGTTGGCCCTGCCCCTTCGACGCCGCTCTTCCCGCCGGCGCTCTTCCGACCCCTCGGGTTTAAACTCGTCCCACGCCTCGGGCCACTTGAACAGGTCTTCAGGAAGTTCGGGCACCGGTCCCCGGTCCGCGTCTTCGCCGCCGTCGGCGGGTCTCCTGCCGCCACGTCTACGGGCGGACGGCTCCCGTTTCGGGGCTTCGTCACCGAGCGGCCGACGAGCCTCCACATTCTCTGCGTTGTCCTCGAAAGGCGCCGGTTGCTCCGGAGGCTTCGTGATGGGATCTTCGTCGCGGTCAACACGCTCTCTCGGCGGGTACCGGCCCGCCCGTTTCCGCGAGATGTTCGGGATCCCGGAGATCTCGCCGTCGCCGGTCGTCTCGCCTTCCGGGGGGATCAACTCCGTAGTCTCGTCATCGGCCACGCCCTCTGTTTCCGGCGTTCCAGCCGCCCCGACACCGAGGTCGGTGATGGTGGGGCCTTCCTCGGAGGGTTGGCGGTCGGCGACGCGAGGCTCACCGCTCGTCTCCAGGTAACGCTGGTCCCCGGTCAGGAAGGCAAGCATCTGGGCATTGAACTCTCCGGGACGTTCGATCATGGGCATGTGCCCGCAGTCGTCGATCAGCCGGATCTCGGCCTGCCCGATGGTTCTGGCCCACACGCTCACACATTGTGGGTCCACGATCTGATCGTCCTCGC
>JACCTS010000260.1 GCA_013812245.1 Rubrobacter sp. | reverse complement strand
ACCTGGTGTGGGGCCGCGTCGTCCCGGATATACCGGCCTTCTGCCGCGAGCTGGTCGCTGCTCTCTCAGAGACGTAGCCTCCGCAGTGCGTTGGGTTAGGCATCGTAGTTCGGTAGGGGTCCGCCGGCGTCCTTGAGGACGTAGTCCTGGAACATGCGGCGGGCGATGCCGGGATCTCTCCTGTAGATGTCGTTGTTCATCAGCGGGTCCTGGACGATGTCGTAGAGCCTGGCTTCCTCGAAGTCGTTGCGGCTAAACATCGCGTATCGGTCGTCGCGGGCCCAGACGTAGTTGTCGTAGGCGAAGCTGAAATGGGGACGTTTGTCGCCGGGATTGTTGCCCTCCAGGGTTGGCAGTAGGTTCAGTCCTTCCATCGCCTCCGGGTGCTCGATGCCCAGGGCGCTCAGGACCGTGGGGGCTACGTCGTGGGTGGAGGCGAAGTAGTCGCTGGTCTCTCCGGCGCCCGTGCCGTCAGGGTGGCGGAGGAAGAAGACGGTGTCCGTGATCTCGGGCCACAGGGCGTAGGCGGGTTTGCCGGTGGCGCCGTGCTCTGCGAGGCCCACGCCGTGGTCCGAGAGCAGCATGAAGAGGGTGTTCTCGAAGAGACCCAGGTCGTCCATCCTGTCTAGGAAACGCCCTAGCCAGCGGTCCACCATAGTCACCTCGGCAGCGTAGCGTGTCCTGAGCCGCTGTATCTCGGCCTCGTTGAGGTAGTCCGAGCTCCCGTATAGCGGCCAGAAGGGTTCTTTGCCATCGTATGGACCGTCCGCGTAGAGCTTCAGGTACTCTTCGGGAGGGTCCCACGGCTCGTGCGGGTCGTAGCTGTCCACGACCAGGAAGAACGGCTTGCCGGATTCGGAGACCTCCAGGAACTCGGAGCCGCGGGTGAAGACCTGCGGAGAGAGCCAGTCCTTCTCGCTCTGGCGACCGATGTTATTGGAGAAATACTGGCTGAGCTGGTAATTCATGGCCGCCGGGTTGCCCCTGAGGAGCCCCTGGGATACCTGATCCCGGGGCGCCGCGTAGTACGGGCGGTAGTGGTCCGTGGTCTGGCCCCGGATGAAGTCGAAGACGCTGAAGCCGCGCTGGAAGTTCATCGAGGACTTGAACTGGTGTTCGGTGTCGGTCACCAGCATCGTCTCGTAGCCTTCTTGGAACAGGATCTCGGCGAGCGTCGTCTGATCCTCGGGGATGCGCTGCCAGCCGTAGAGCTTCACGTTGTCGTCTCGCTGGGGGATCCAGTTTTTAAAAGGGAACGTCCTTATACCGGTGTGGATGGCCCGCCGGGCCGGGATGGTCGGGTACGACTCGGAGTAGGGGCGAGTGAAACGGAGGCTGTCCTCGGCGAGGGCGTCGAGGTTGGGGGTTTGGATCCAATCGTTCCCGTAAGCCCCGACGTGGTCCCGACGAAGGCTGTCCAGGATCACGACGACCACGTTCATCTTGCCGTCATTGCCCAGCCTGGAATTGCAACCGGCGGTCCCGAGCAGGGAGGCGCCGGCGACCCCGGCGCCGGCCAGCGTCAGGAACTCCCTGCGGGAGAGCGCGCGTGGGATTGCTCGACTCACGAGCGAAGAGGGTACTACGTACCGGAGAGACAGTCCAAGCCGAAAGGACGAATGTCCATCCGGCGGGCCCGCTCGGGTGAGCCTTCTCACGGGATCGCTGGCGCCGGTTGGTAGACTAGCTGCATGTTCAGGAGCGTGACGGCCGTGCTTCTCGGGGTGCTCATCGCGCTCGTGATCGGGCTGCTGGCCGTCTTCGGGATCGTGTGGCCGTTGTTCGAGGTGTTTCTGGACCCGGAGATGGCGGGGGGGACGGCCTGGATCACGGTAGTGCTCGTCTTCGCGGCCATATTTTCGTTCTACTTTGGCGGCATGGCCACCGGCTACCGGGCGCCGAACCACCGGCTCGTGCATGGAACGCTGGTTGCCCCGATAACTTTCGCAATCTCTCCCATCGTGAACCTTGCGACCCGCGGGAGCGCGTTCCCTGGCGTGAAGAGCCCTGGCACCCTGATCCTGGTCCTGGTGTTCCTGTGCGCCTCCGTCGCCGCAGCCTACGTCGGAGCCCGGCGGGGCGAGGGACTATACGACTACAACAGGAGCCATCTCCGCCGCCAGCGTAGCCGCTAGCGGTTGCGCCAGCGGCCCGTCAGCGGGCCTGGATGCCGAGCGTGAGCCGCCCGCGGGCGTCCATGCGGGCGTTGGGCTCGTATTCCTGCCCTTGTTGCTGGGGTGTCTCGTCCCCGTTTCCCACCAGATACACGCGAGGCTCCTCGACGCCCTCCGTGGGGTCCGAGACGTAGCGGCGCCAGCCCATTTCCTCCCAAACGAAGGTGAACGTCGGCTTGCCGGAGACACCGTCGCCCCCCATGCCGGCGTGGACCTTCGGGAGACCAAGGCTCTTGGAGATAGAAGCCACCGTTCTCGCGTGCTCGCTGGAGTTGAACAGCTCCATACCCGCCCGCAGCCGCAGCTCGGGGTCCGAGACGCGCAGGAGACTCTCCCGGACACTCTCGAGTTCCGCGGAGGTCCGCTCACTACTTTCCCTGGCTTCCCGCAGTTGGGCTTCGAGGTCCTGTGCGCGCTGCTCCGCCAGAGCCCTCGCCGCCTCGGATTCCTCCAGTCTTTCCAGATCGTCGCCGGCCTGCGTGCCACCCGCCGGCGTGGAGATTTCGTCTTTCGCAGGCATCTCTTCCCGCGCCGTTTCCGATCTCTCCAGCGCTGTTTCCAACTCC
>JACCTS010000169.1 GCA_013812245.1 Rubrobacter sp. | reverse complement strand
CCCCACCCAGTGCGAAGCCGTTGACGGCGGCTATAGTCGGGATGGGACTCCTGTCCAGCAGGGCCATGGCGGCGTGACCGATCTCCGAGAACCGCTTGGCGGCCAGGGCGTCCATCGCGTGCATCGCCGCTATATCCGCCCCGGCAACGAAGGCCCTATCCCCCGCGCCGGTCACGATGATGGCGCGCGGTTCCTCGCTCTCTATCTCGAGCAGCGCCTGCCCGATCTCCTCGACCACCCGCAGGTCGAGGGCGTTTAGCTTGTCCTGGCGGTCTATCGTCAGTACGGCGACGCCGTCTTCACCCTGCTCCACTCTCACAAAGTCCAATGCGAAACTCCGTTTCTCGCTTGCCAGCATCCTAGCTTCTCAGCTTTTCACGTTCTCTGCTGACCGGGTTCTATCAGGATCACACCCCGCCGGAGAGACAGATTGATATTGTGATCCGCTACGGTGGCCGGTAGTGTTGGGATGTTTGCTGCGACGCGCCTTTCGACAGGAGGCTTTTCTTGGGAGCATCAGCGGCCGGGACGACCCGATTCATCGCCTTTCTCCGGGCGATCAACGTCGGCGGGCACAACGTAAAGATGGACCGGCTACGCGAATTGTTCGGGGCGCTCGGGCTCTCGAACGTCGAGACGTTCATCGCGAGCGGGAACGTGATCTTTCGGGCGCCATCCGGAAGCGCGGAATCGCTCGAAAGGGAGATAGAGAACCATCTTCGGGAGTCGCTCGGATACGAGGTGGCGACGTTCATAAGGTCGGACTCGGAGCTCGCGGACATCGCGTCTTACCGGCCATTCGCGGCCTCCGAACTCGATGGAGAAGGCAACTCGCTGTACGTCGCCTTCCTGCCGGCTCCGCCGGACGAAGGGGCCAGGCAAAGGCTCTCGACGTTCCGCACCGAGGTTGACGACTTTCACGTCCGCGGGCGTGAAGCGTACTGGCTATGCCGCAAGAAGATGAGCGAATCCGCGTTCTCCGGCGCGTTGCTCGAAAAGACGCTGGGGATGCCGGCGACCATGCGAAACGCGACTACCGTCAAGAAGCTGGCGGCGAAATATCCCGCTTCAGATGACGGGTAGGGACTTCGTCCCGGCGAATCGCTCCACCAGAACTCCCTAGCCGGTGGGGACCGCCTGCTGGACGTATTCGACGGCGCGCTTCGTCGGCGTCCCCGGCGTAAAGATCTCACCGACGCCCAGCTCCTTGAGCTTCGGGATGTCTTCCTTCGGGATGGTGCCGCCTACGAAGACGAGGATGTCGGAGGCGTCGTTCTCTGAGAGAAGGTCTATCACCCGTGGAACGAGCGTCATGTGGGCGCCGGAGAGGATGGAGATGCCGATGGCGTCGGCGTCCTCCTGGATGGCGGCCTCGACGACCTGCTCCGGGGTCTGGTGCAGGCCCGTATAGATCACCTCCATCCCCGCGTCCCGGAGGGCGCGAGCGATGATCTTGGCGCCCCTGTCGTGCCCGTCGAGACCCACCTTCGCCACAACCACCCTTATCGTGCGCTCCATAGGGTCGTATTGTAGACGGGTTGGATCCCCGCGCCACAGGCTCCCTATGTACGACCCCTGCCGCGCAGCAGCGTCAGGCCGACGACCGCCGACGCCGCCAGCACCCCGGCGCCGGCCATCAGGTAAGGGGAGAGTGACTCGCCCCCGTCCGTAGCGGGTTCTTCCGGCGCACCGGCGCCGTGTTCTTGATCCCCTTTGCCGTGCTCGTGATCGCCCTCGCCATGCTCTTGGTCGCCCGCGGAGGTGGTCTCGGAGGCGCCGGCGACGACCCGGACGGTGGGGGCGGGCTTCTCCGAATCCGCCGGCCCGGACCACTCGACCGTGCTGCCATCCTCGTAGGTCTGGGTGGCCGCCCAGGCATATTCGCCAGGCTCCTCGGGGGCGCGGGCCTCGAAGGTGAACTCCTCGGACTCGCCCATCTGGATCTCCTCTCCCTCTGGGGAGGTTATCTCCATCCCCCCCGCCCCGATCTCACCGCCGGACCACCTCACGGAGCCATCTCTCACACTTTCTCGCCAGCCTCCGGGAGGAGCCTGCGCGCCGACGACCTCGAACCCCTCCGGTATCTCCAGGGCGATTCCCGTGGTGGGAACTTCCTTCTCCGTCGGCACGACGATGGTGAACGTGCGGGTGCCGCCCGGAGGGACTTCATCCGGCGAGATCTCCACGTGGGCCAGGGCCACGTCCGGCAGGAAGAGCGTCAGGAGGCAGCACGAGATTGCGATCTGCCACCAAATTCTCACCATCCGAGTCCCCCTCTCGTTGACAGGATCTCCACCTACGGCATCCATTCTGGCACGCCGAACCCGGAGAGCCAACCGGACAATACTGTCATCGAACCCGTCAGAATCAGGAAGGGCACGGCCAGGCTCGTGGAGTATGCAGCCACTCATTCCGCGCCCCCTACCGGACGCTACTCCTCGAAGATCTTGCCTGGGTTCATGATGCCGTTCGGGTCGGCGAGGCGCTTGATGCCGCGCATGAAAGGCAGGGAGTCTCCGTGCTCCTTTTCGAGGGAGCCGATCTTGCCTGAGCCTATGCCGTGCTCGCCGGTGCAGGTGCCGCCGCAGGCGAGGGCGTGGTCCACGATCTCCCCGTTCACCGCCTCCGCCCGCTCCAGCTCCGTCGCGTCGTCCGGGTCCACGGGAAACACGGCGTGGTAGTTGCCGTCACCGACGTGGCCGAGGATGGCGCCGTCGAAGCCCGCCGCCTCGATGGTCTCGCGGGCGTGGCGCAGGGCGCCGGGCAGGTCGGACAGTGGTACGCAAACGTCGGTGGTCATGGGCTTTTTGTCCGGGTTGAGGTCCCTTATGGCGAGCCCAGCCTCGTGACGGGCCTCCCACAGCTTCTCGCGCGCGGCTTCGTCCGCCTCGAACTCGAACCTCTCGCAGCCGTGGGCTTCGGCGATGGCGCGGGCCGCCTCCACGTCGTGGCCGACGCCCGCCTCCGAGCCCGAGAACTCCAGGAAGAGGGTCGGGGCGATGGCGTAGTCCGTGCCCTTGAGGACGTTGACGGCCCCGACGGTGCGGGCGTCCACCAGCTCGACGCGCCCGACCTGCATGCCGGTTTGGATCACGGCGCCCGCCGCCCTCCCGGCAGCCTCGATGTCAGGGAAGACGGCCCTCGCGGCGAGGATGTGTTCCGGGACCGGATAGAGACGGAGCACTATTTCGGTGAACACCCCGAGTGTTCCCTCCGAGCCGACGAAGAGCCCGGTCAGGTGGTATCCGGCGGAGGACTTCATCACCATGCCACCGGTACGCATCACGGTCCCGTCGGCGAGCACCACTTCGAGGCCGAGCACCTGGTCGCGCATCGCCCCGTAGCGCACGGCGTTGGTGCCGCTGGCGTTGGTGCCGGCCATCCCGCCGATGGAGGCGTCCCAGCCGGGGTCAACCGGGAAGAAGAGCCCGTGCTCCGCGAGCGCCGCGTTCAGACCGCCGTGCGTGACGCCGGGCTGCACCCGCGCCACGAAGTCTTCCGGCCGCACCTCCAGTATCCCGTCCATCCGGCCCAGGTCCACGCTGATGCCGCCACGGATAGGGATGGTGTGCGCCTCCAGGCTGCTCCCCTCGCCGAAGGGCACGACCGGCACGCCGCGCTCGTTGGCGAAGCGCAGCACCTCCGCGACCTCCTCGCGGCTCTCCGGGTAGACCACGGCGTCCGGCGGGCGCGAGGCGTGGTAGGTGAAGATAGCGCCGCTGTGGCGTTCGATCTCCTCCCCTCCGGTGGAGATTCGGTCATCCGGGAGGATGCTCCGCAGCCCGGAGAGCAGGTCCATGGCCCCTCCCCTACTCCGCCTCGACTGGGTTGGTGAGGGCGCCGAGGTTTTCGATCTCGATGGTTACCTCGTCGCCCGGCTTCATCCACAGTTGCGGGTCGCGGGCCATCCCGACGCCTGGGGGCGTGCCCGTGATGATGACGTCGCCCGGTACCAGCGTCATCCCGGTGGAGAGGAAGGCCACTATCTCGGCGACGGAGAAGATCATCCTGGCCGTCATCCCGTCCTGCACCGTTTCCCCGTTCAGGACGGCCCGGATAGAGAGGTTCTGCGGGTCAGGCACCTCGTCCGTCGTTGCGATGAACGGCCCGAACGGCATGAAGGTGTCTATAGATTTGCTGCGCGTCCACTGTCCTCCCTCGGAGAACTGGAGGTCGCGCGAGGACACGTCGTTGGCGTTGGCGTAGCCGAAGACGTGGTCCAGGGCCTCGGACTCGGAGACGTTGCGAGCCGTCTTGCCGATGACCACCGCGAGCTCCGCCTCATAGTCCACCTGCTCGGTGATGGGCGGTATGCGGATAGCCTCGCCGGGCCCGACGATGGTGTTCGGATACTTGGTGAAGACCACCGGCTTCTCAGGAATCGGAGCGCCCGTCTCCTCGGCGTGGTCCACGTAGTTCAGGCCGATGGCCACGATCTTCTCCGGGTTGGGGATCGGGGCGTGCAACCGCGCCTCCGAGAGCGGCACCACGTCCTCCCCCGGCTCCGGGCTCCCACCGTACTCGATGAAGTCCAGCATGCTCTCGTGCGCGAGGGGACGGATCTCCTCGCCCTCGAGCGCCCCCACCTCCGGCGCCCCGTCCCCCACCGAATACATAACCAGCTTCATGTTCCCTCCCTATCGTGCTTGCGACACAGGCAATCTTAGCAGCAGACTACGATGTCGCGCCGTCAGTCTTTGCGGAGCTGGCGAATAGTTGGGAATGCTGAGGCGGCCACCGCTACGGCTACCAGGACGGCGTTGGAGTAGGAGCCGATCCAACCCTCCACCTCGCGCCAGTTGGCGCCGAGGATAACGCCCGCCCCGATGAGCAGTGTGTTCCACACGCCCGACCCTATCGTGGTCAGCACGATGAAGCGGAGAGGCGGCATCTTCATTGTGCCCGCGGGGATGGAGACGACGCTGCGGGCGAAGGGCACGACGCGGGCGAAGAGCATCACCCAGTCTCCGCAGCGCCGGAACCACTCGTCGGCCCGGTCGAGGCTCTCGGCGTCCACGCGCAGGAAACGCCCGTATCGCAATACGAGCTTGCGTCCCCCGTAGCGGCCGAGCGCGTAGAGGATCATGGCGCCGGCCACGCTTCCGAACGTGGCCGCGATGACCGCGAGCCAGAGAACGAGGTCGCCGCGTCCAACGAGGAAGCCAGCGAGCGGAAGCACGATCTCCGAAGGGATCGGGGGGAACAGGTTCTCGGCGACGAGCAGCAGCGCGAGCCCGACGTAACCGAGCGCCGCTATTACGTCGAGGACCCAGGCTCCGATCCCATCCAAAGACCAACACCTCCGTAACGGTACCCCGAACGGAGGCCCGCGACAGCTTCCTTCTACAGATACCCCGCAACCCCGAAAAGGTTGCTCGGCGGGAGGCTCTCAGGGTTGGAGACGCTCTATCTTCCAGCCTCCGTCGTTCCGGCGGTAGACCAGCCGATCGTGCAACCTGTTCTCACGGCCCTGCCAGAACTCGACCGTTTCCGGCTCGACCCTGTAACCGCCCCAGTACGGCGGTCGCGGTACCTCGCGCCCCTCGTACTCATCCTCCAGCTCTCGCAGGCGACGTTCCAGGGTGGCCCGATCCTCTATAGGGCGGCTCTGCTCGGAGGCGAGCGCCCCGAGCCTGCTGCCGCGCGGCCTGCTGGCGTAGTAGGCGTCGGACTCCTCATCAGAGACGCGGTATGCTCTTCCCTCCACCCTAACCTGGCGTTCCAGTTCGCCCCAGTAGAAGAGCAGGGCGCAGCGGGGGTTGGATCCCATCTCTCCGGCTTTGCGTCCCTCGTAGTTGGTGTAGAACACAAAGCCCCGCTCGTCGAAGCCCTTGAGCAGAACGACACGGGCCGAGGGACGGCCGTCGGGAGTGGCGGTGGCGACGGTCATGGCGTTGGGCTCGTGTAGACCAGCGTTCACGGTCTCGTCGAACCACCGCCGGAACTGTTCGATGGGGTCTTCGGCGACATCCGACTCGGCGAGGCCGGCGCGGGTGTATTCCTCGCGGAGATTAGAAACGTCCATGCTACCAGCCCCAGGTTCCGGGAGCGCCCTTGAACGGGCCGACTATGAAGGCGGTGATCCAACCACCGTAAAAATCCCCCTCCTGCGCCTCTACCTTCTCCCCTCCGACCCAGCAGGCATCCATCTTCGACGGGTAAAACGCCACGTAGTCCTTGAGGGCAGCAAATTCCCGGACGGGATCAGGATAGAACCAGGCGGCGTTCCGCTCGGACTTCTTCTCGCCGGTGATCTCATCTTCCGTTGCGATATCGTAGTAGCGAGCGCGCCCCTTCCACTCACACATAGAAGTGCGCTCCGACGACGAAAGGAATTTCATCTGGATGTCGTCCGGCGGGATGTAGTAGACGGGCGGATGGCTAGTCTCCAGCACCCTCTTCGCCCGGCTCGCGTACGCGAGCGTCACGCCGCCGAAGACG
>JACCTS010000134.1 GCA_013812245.1 Rubrobacter sp. | reverse complement strand
TGCACCCGTACACCCAGGCGCTTCTGTCGGCAGTTCCCATCCCCGACCCGGACGTGGAGCACGAGCGCGAGCGCATGGTCCTCGAAGGCGACGTACCGAGCCCGGTCAATCCGCCGTCAGGGTGCCGCTTCCGCACCCGCTGCCCGCACGCGATGGACGTGTGCGCGGAGATCGTGCCTGAGATGCGCGAGATCAAACCGGATCACTTTACCGCCTGCCACCTCTACTACGACGCCCGCGCCGAACAACGGGAGAGCCAGACGGCCACCGCCGGATAGGGCCGCTCGAAAACCTGTTCCTCTCTCCGCCGTGCGGTCGAAACCGCAGATTGCCGGAACGTGACGGCGAAGCCATCACGCAATGTAGTGTGGGATCTGGGGTGAGGTCGCGACCTACATGCCGGAGCTCTGCCTGACGAGTTCTTACTGAGGGAGCAAGATCCCATTCCAGGAAACCTTCGTTGCTGGCCGGTGGGCCGATGCGTGGCCGGACAGGCTCTCGTACGCTTCGACAAATGGCCGTATTCGGGATGTATACGAAAAAAGGCTTCAAAGTGGCTTGACCAGTGAGAGCACAGTTGTTACTTTGCAATGGGAAAAGGACGCGAGGGAGACCCCGAGGATCGGGGGCGGCATGAGTGGGGTCCGAGGTATCCGCATCGGCGCGGTGGCATTGTTCGCGCTGGCGGCTTTCGTGGTGGCGGGATGCGGAGGCGGTGGGAGCGCGCCGGAGACGAGCACGCCGCCCAACACGCTGGAAGTAGCGCTCGAAGAAGAACCGCCGGAACTCGATCCCAACTTCTCAAGCGCCTACGTGGACCGGCAGGTGATGGCGAGCCTCTACGACAAGCTCGTGGACATAGACCGGCAGGGGAAAATCGTGCCGATGCTCGCCGAGAGCTACGAGGTCTCCGGCGACGACAAGGTGTACACGTTCAAGCTGCGCAAGGGCGTGAAATTCCACGATGGCACGCCCTTCAACGCCGAGGCCGTGAAGTTCAACCTGGACCGCTACCAGGAGAAAGACTCCGTCCGCAGCACCGAGGTGGAGCCCATAGAGTCGGTCGAGGTAGTTGACGATTATACGGTGCGGGTGACGCTCAGCGAGCCGTTCGCCCCGTTCCTCGCCGTCCTGACCGACAGGGCCGGTATCATGGCTTCCCCGAAGGCCATCCAGGAGAGCAAGGGACGCCTCTCGGACAAGCCGGTCGGCACCGGCCCGTTCAAGTTCGTCGAGCGGGTGCGGGGCGATAGCATCACGCTGGAGAAGAACGAGGACTACTGGAAAGACGGGTTTCCGAAGGCCAACAAGATCGTCTACAGCGGCATAGCCGACGAGAACGTCCAGTACCAGAATCTCCAGAGCGGCGAGCTGGACATCATAGATTCGATCCCCTACGTCGAGTTCCGGAGCCTCCAGGACGACGAGAACTACAAGGTCTCCATCGTGCCGGGTCTCGGTTACCAGGGCTTCAATCTAAACACCCAGCAGCCCCCGTTCGACGACAAACGGCTCCGGCAGGCCGTCTACCGTCTGGTGGACCGCGAGGCCATCGTGAAGGCGGTGCTGCGGGGCGTCGGCGGCACGCCCGCCAACTCGCCGTTCGGGAAGGAGTCATGGGCCTACAGCGAGGAGAGCGACGCCTATCCAGAGCGGAATGTCAAAGAGGCGAAGGCGTTGCTCAAGGAAGCAGGCCAGAAGGGCAAGTTCTCATTCACGCTCAAGATAGACCCGTCGCCTACCAGCCAGCAACTCGGGCAGGTAATCCAGAATAGTCTCAAACCCGCCGGCGTTCAGGTGAAGCTAGAGCAGCTCGAGTTCGGGCGTTTGCTCGAAGACTCGATCAACGGCAACTATGAGGCGTTGTTCCTGGGGTGGAGCGGCCGTATAGATCCTGACCTCAACCTCTACCCTTTCATATATACCGACGGTGACTTCAACGACTCGGGGTACAGCAACCCGGAGGTTGACAAGCTGCTCGACGAGGCGCGCACCACCAGTGATCAGGCACAGCGCAAGGAGCTGTACGGGCAGGTGATGGACATCCTGCACGAGGACGTGCCCTACGTTTACCTGTACCACAACAACTCCACCACGGACTTCGCCATGCAGAAGACCGTCAAGGGCTTCGAGCCGTACGCTGATGGCATCATGCGGCTCGCGGGCGTTAGCAAGCAGCAGCAGGAATAGGGAGAGGGGCTTTGTAGCGTGGCGTTCCTGATCCGGCGTCTGCTCCTCACTCTGCCGATATTGTTCATCGTCAGCGTGGTGTGCTTCTCGATGATCAACCTGATCCCCGGCGACCCGGCGACGGTTATCCTGGGACCGGAGGCCCCGGAGCAGGCGATAGAGCAGATGCGCGAGCGGCTCGGCCTGGACGACCCGATCGTGGTCCAGTACGTGAACTGGGTCGGGGGCGTGCTGCACGGCGACCTCGGCGAATCACTGGTGGACCGGACGCCGGTGGCCGAACTGATCCTGCAACGCCTCCCCGTGACGCTGGAGCTGGCGTTGGGGACCTTCGCCGTGAGCCTCACGATCTCCGTGATAGCGGGCATACTCTCGGCGAGCCGCCAGGGTACATGGATTGACTACCTGAGCACCGGCATCGCGCTCGGGGGCATCTCCGTCCCGCACTTCTGGCTGGGGATGATGTTCATCATCATCTTCGCCGTGAGCCTGGGATGGTTCCCGGCCTCGGGCTACGAACCGTTCTTCGAGAACCCGGTGGCGAACCTGACGGCCATGGTCCTGCCGGTCTTCGCCACGGGCCTGCGGGAGTCCGCCGAACTGACCCGGATGCTCCGCAGCAGCCTTTTGGAGGAGCTTGGATCGGATTACGTGAGGACCGCCTTCTCGAAGGGCCTCAGCCGGCGGGTAGTGGTGATCCGGCACGCCGTCCGCAACGCTCTGATACCGTTCGTGACCGCCGGGGGGTTGCAGGTAGCGGGGCTCCTCGGGGGGCTCGTGGTAACGGAGCAGGTCTTCCAGCTACCTGGGGTGGGGCGTCTAATCGTTGAGTCCATCCTGGAGCGCGACTTCACGGTGGTGCAGGGCGCGGTGCTCACCGTCACGACCGTGGTGGTGCTTATAAACGTGCTGGTGGACATGCTGTACGCGATCATTGATCCCCGGATCACGTTGAGTCAGGAGTAGGTTTGAGCGAGACGGCGACCGCCGAAAGTTCCCAGACCCAGACCGTGGAGCTGCGGGAGCGGAGGATGGCGGCGTTCTGGCGGCGCTTCCGGCGCAACCGGCCGGCCGTCTTCGGGCTGGCGATAGTGGCGATCATGCTCCTGACCGCCATCTTCGCGCCCCTGATAGCGCCCCACGGCCCCCAGGAGCAGGACTACGCCCTGACGCTCCAGCCGCCGGGGGAGGGCGGGCTCTTCGGGACCGACTCTTTGGGGAGCGACATCTTCTCCCGGGTGGTGTACGGAGCCAGGATCTCGCTTCAGGCGTCCCTCATTTCCGTCGGCATAGCGATCGGGGTCGGTGTGCCAGTGGGTCTGGTGAGCGGGTACTTCCGGGGCTTCTTGGACGAGTGGATCGTGATGCGCATAGTGGACAGCATCCAGGCTTTCCCGTTCCTGATCCTGGCCCTCGTCATAGCTGCCATCCTCGGCGGCGGCCTGACGTTCGCCATGATCGCCATCGGCATCGCCTTCATCCCGAACTTCGTGCGCATAACGCGGGCGCAGGTGCTGACGGTTCGCGGCCTGGACTACGTGGAGGCCGCCCGCGCCGTCGGTGCGGGGCACGTCCGCATCATGACCCGCCACGTCTTGCCG
>JACCTS010000096.1 GCA_013812245.1 Rubrobacter sp. | reverse complement strand
ATCATCAAGACCATCTCGCGCAGGAACTGGACGGACGGAGATCCGCTTGAGAGCCAGCGGCGCGCGACGTGGTACGAGCCGTTCGAGGAGCAGGAGTACATCGACGCGGCGGTCTCGTTCGTGCTGGCGCGGCAGGAGATCACCGGTATCGCGATGGCTGGAGACGTTGGCCTCGTCCCCGCCACCATCGAAGCGGAGCGGAACCGGATGCCGCTGGAGAAAGCCGAAGAGACGCTCGCGAACGCGCCGAATTACTCCTCGCCGTTTATCTCGATGCCCTTCTAGCCATATATAGGGATGTTCGTATAGGCGTTTTCGAGGAGCAGTTTTGCAGAAGGTAAGGTTCGGAAAGACGGACATGGAGATCACGCCGATAGGCTTCGGAGCGTGGGCCATCGGTGGTGGGGGATGGGCCGCCGCGTGGGGGCCGCAGGACGACGACGAGGCGGTCGGCGCCATCCAGCGCGCCGTGGAGCTTGGCGTGAACTGGGTGGATACCGCCGCCGTCTACGGGACCGGGCACTCCGAGGAACTGGTCGCCCGGGCGCTCAAGAACGTCCCCGAGGTCGACCGTCCCTACGTGTTCACCAAGTGCTCGCTCGTGTGGGACGAGAAGCGTGAGATCAGCAACGTCCTCAAGGCCGACTCCGTAAAGCAGGAGTGCGAGGACAGCCTGCGGCGTCTCCAGACGGACGTAATAGACCTGTACCAGATCCACTGGCCCAGGCCCGGAGAGGACATCGTGGAAGGCTGGCAGGCACTTGCTGATCTCACGCAGGAAGGCAAGGTCCGCCACATCGGCGTCTCGAACTTCGACGTGGGCCAGATGGAGCGGATAAAGGATATCGCTCCCATTGAGACGCTCCAGCCGCCGTACAACATGCTCAACCGTGGCGTAGAAGACGAAATCCTGCCTTACGCCGGACAGAACGACATCGGCGTCATCGTTTACTCCCCGATGCGGAGCGGCTTGCTCATGGGCAAGATGACCCGCGAGCGCGTCGAGAACATGCCATCAGACGACTGGCGCCGCAACACCGACGACTTCAACGAGCCGAAGCTCTCCGAGAACCTCAAGCTCGTCTCCGTGCTTGAGGAGGTCGGGGGTGCCCACAACGCCTCGCCGGGCGAGGTCGCCATCGTCTGGACGCTCCGCAATCCGAACGTGACGGCGGCCATCGTCGGCGGGAGGAGGCCAGATCAGGTAGACGGCATCATCGGGGCCGCCGACCTGAACCTTGCGGACGAAGAGTTCGAGCGCATAGAAGCCGCTATCCCTTAAGGCTAGCTCTGGCCGCCGCAACGCTTTGTGCGAGGCTGTCTCTGGATGGTCTCGCATCTTTTACAGTCGAGAAAGGGTTTTCTCGGAAGTCCGTTTTGCGAGTTCCTGTGTAATCCGAAGGTCGAACGGGCGCTATCGAAGTAGATCTTGACTTCCCTTCACCGCGATTCTGCCTCTTCCTGGCGGGTGTCTAGAACGCGCGTCTCCTAGAAACGATAATACGCTCAGCAAACCCTATGAAGAAGGAGGCAGTACGCGTGGCCAAGCCGAAGAAAAAGGCCAACAGGAACGTCGGGAAGGCTTCGAGGAAGAGAACCGGCCGTAAGCAGAGCGGGAGTCCCGCAGGTTCGGGGAAGAGCATCGCCACAGGCGGGAAGCCAGCCAGGAACCCGGGGCGCAGCGACACAGTTCCTACGATAGATATCCTCAGTTCGGTGGATGGCATCACTGCCCCCGTGGCCTCCGAGCTGGCCGGGATCTTGGCGTCGGATCAGATCTCGCCGGACGAATTGAGTATGCCGGTATACGGCAATTACTGTGGGATGGGACATGGAGATCCAACCGGGAAGACGCCACCGATAGACGCGGTCGATGCGGTCTGCCGGGAGCATGATATGTGCTACGAGAGCCTTGGCGACTTTGAGCCCTGGTGCGATCTCGAACTGATCGGAAGCATGCCGGACGCCATAGCCCGCACCGAGTCTCCACTCGGGAAGCAGGCGGGGGTTCTGGCGCTTTTGTATTTCTCGGTGGCCGAACGGAACCTCGCGCTGGGCAAGACTCTCTTCAAGCGAACCTGACACGAACCGCCGAGAAGGCTCGTTCGCGTCGATAGAGCTTTCGATGACACCCGTCACCGGAAGTCTGCGTAGTCTCGCGAGGGCGGTAAGAGCAATGATGGTCCATTACGAACATCGGATAAAGGCCATTCTGACGCATTCCTCGGCAGTTCTTCGCCAGGAATTCATCACCGGTTATTAGTGTTCTTGCGCTGGTAATTAGGCGGGGCCGACGAGTTCCGCCCTCGACAAGGGAGGTTGCGCTTGTGAAACGCCTCATGTTTTTGGTTGTGGTGGCACCGATGATGACGAAACACGGGGTGCAGATACTCGGCCCCCGCCCGGCGCCGACGCTTAGAGACCGCGCAGTCTATCCCTATTTATAGAACCTCGTACCAGGTTTCTCGAAAGTCCGTTTGCGATAGCCTGTAAGATTCGGAGGCACATCGAGAAGAATGGAAGGTTCGGCATGGTCACGATCACGTTCGTCGGCGCAGGCAGCGTCGTGTTCACCAAGAACCTGCTCACCGACATCCTGAAGTTCCACGAGCTTCGCGGGACCACCATCGCCCTGCACGACATAGACGCCGAACGGCTGGAGACGGCCGGGATGATGGCCCGCTGGACCTCCGAGCAACTCGGGGGCGAGGCCGTTGTAGAGGAACATCCCGACCGGCGGGCCGCGCTCGACGGGGCTGACTTCGTTATAAACATGGTCCAGATCGGGATGCACCAGGCGACGCTCACGGACTTCAAGATCCCACGCCGATACGGCCTGAAGCAGACGATAGGCGAC
>JACCTS010000050.1 GCA_013812245.1 Rubrobacter sp. | reverse complement strand
ATGAGGGCGAGTATGATCTGCCCTCCCAGGAGCCCCAGCAAGAACAGCCCGAAGGCGAGCGCCTGCCCGATGGCGGCGGAGATGTCGGTCGCCCGCACGGCCCCGAGCCGGGTGGCGAGCAGGCCACGAAGCACGCGGCCACCGTCCAGGGGGAAGGCCGGTATCATGTTGAACACCACCAGCGCGACGTTGATGGTCCCGAGGTAGAAGAGCGCGCCCCCGAGCGACCCCTGCGCTGTGATAAGGCTCGGAATCTCCGTGAGGTCAACCCCGACCAGGAAGGCCAGGGCGAAGAAGATCGGGGCGAGCACCACGTTCACCAGAGGTCCCGCAACCGCGATCTTGACCTCGTCCCACGGCTTCTCCGGCAGGCTCTTGAGCCGCGCGACGCCCCCTATCGGAAGCAGCGTGATGTCCGGCACCTCCAGGCCGAGCCGCTGGGCGACTATCGAGTGCCCGAACTCGTGCAGCAGCACACACACAAAGAGCACCACTACGAGCAGTACCGTAACGAGGGTCCCCGCCACGCTCTGCGAATTCTGGAATCCCAGATAGCCGAAGAACAGCAGAAGCAGGAAGAAGGTCCAGTGGACCTTGACGTCGATGCCGAAGATCCGGCCTATCTTGAAGGCGCTGCCCATACCTTCGAGTTTATCTCACGCGGGGAGACGGGGTGTGATCCCTCTTCCCCGAAACGCCGCCCCTCCCCTGCTAGAATTTCCCCGTGGAGAGGAGCCTTTCGACCTACCGTATGATCTCGGACCCCGATGGGCTCGCGGACGCCGCCCGCGCCCTGGAGAGCGCCGAGGTTGTCGGGGTCGACATCGAGACTACCAGCCTCAGCCCCCGCGACGGGCGGATACGCCTGCTCCAGCTCGCCACCCCAGGCGAAACGTTCGTGGTTGACGTGTTCGAGGTGAAGGATCTCTCCCCGCTCAAGGAGATCCTGGAAGACGGCCCGACCAAGATCCTTCAGAACGCGAAGTTCGACTACGCTTTCCTGTGGGACGAGCACGGCATCCGGCTCTCTCCGCTCTTCGACACGATGCTCGGGGCGCAGCTTCTGGACGGCGGAGCGCAGGGAGCATCGTACGCGCTCGAAGCGATAGCGGAACGCTATCTGGACGAGCATGTGGACAAGTCCGCCAGGAAGGACGACTGGTCCGGGGGGCTCTCGGAGGCGCAACTGGAGTACGCTGCCAGGGACGCAGCCATCCTGCTCCCGCTAAGGGAGCGGCTACAGGAGGAGCTGGAGAAGGACGAGCTGGTTCGGGTCGCGGAGATAGAGTTTGGGGCGGTCGCTGCGCTCTCGGAGATGGAACTTGCGGGCGTGAAGCTCGACGTAGCGCGGTGGAAGGAGCTGGAGATCACGGTGCGCGAGCGCCGCGACCGGGCGGCGGAGCATCTGGAATCATTCTTCCCGCAGCCGGATGGTGTGCTGCCCCTAGAGGGACTGGGTCCGCGGCTGAACCTGAACAGCCCCAAGCAGATCACGGACGCCTTTCGCTCTCTCGGGATCGAACTCCAGGACACGAAGGTGTGGACGCTCCTGAAGGTGGAGCACCCGGCGGCGAAGGCGCTCCTGGAGTACCGCGAATTGCAGAAGAAGCTCGGAACGTACCTGGAGACGTACCCGAAGTTCATCCACCCGAAGACCGGGCGCATTCACGCGAACTTCCTTCAATGCCGGGTGCCGACGGGGCGGCTCGCGTGTGTCGCCAAAGGTACGCTCGTAGAGATAGCGAGGGACCAGTCAAAGGACTTTGCAGGCGTGCCCATAGAGAAAGTCAGGGCCGGGGATCTAGCGTACACCTTCGGCGAGAACCGGCGGCTGACGCTCCGCAAAGTATTGTGGGCCGGAAAGACCGGCCACAAGGAGGTTCTGAGCGTCAGGTGGCGCTCGGGCAGCCACAAGCGTGAGGGCGTTCTCGAGGTGACGCCGGACCACGAGATCCGGCTGTCCAGCGGCCAGTACGTTAGGGCGGAGAACCTGAAGCCCGGAGACAGGGTATTGGCACTCGGTAGAGACACGAGCGGCTGGGGTTATTCGAGGATCTACGCGACAGGATATCCCGGACCTATGCGGGAGCACCGGTTCGTCTTCGAAGCCGTCAACGGATACTTGCCCGAGCATGTACACCACGTGGACGAGAACAAACTCAACAACCTGCCTGAGAACCTCGCGGGCATGACCAACTCCGAGCACGTAAGACACCACGTCAGCGGCAGGATGGACGAGGTCGAACGGACCCGGCTCGCCGGGATAGCCAGGGAAAGCTGGCAAGAGAACCGGACACGGAGGTTGAGGTCCCTGAAACGAGGCTCGGAGTCCGGCAGATGGCTCGGCCTGAGCAAAGAATGGATGGAGGAGGTGCTGCGGGAGAACGCTGGCAAACCCACGGCTTTCAGGGACGTACACGGCATCGACTACGAGACGGCATGCAAATACTTGAAGATGCACGGCATAGATTGGAGAGTGATCGCCGGGAACTTCACGCGCCGGGGAGAGTTGATAGACGAAGCGTTCTACGAGCAGACCAGGAAGAATATGCAAGAACTTGGCTTCGACGCCGGTCTCAAAGCATCCGGGATAGGCTCCCGGAAGTGGAAAGACATCAAAGACAGGTTCGAGACGGCCGGTGTCTCGTCGAACAACCACGAGATCCTGGCCGTAGAGCGCACCGGCAGGTTCGTGGACGTTTACGATCTGGAGGTGGAAGAGACGCATAACTTCATCGCTGGAGAAATCTGCGTACATAACTGCACGAACCCAAATATTCAGCAGATCCCGCACGAAGACGAGTTCAGGCGCTGCTTCGTGGCGGAAGAGGGCAACGTGCTGGTGATAGCGGACTACTCCCAGATAGAACTGCGCATCCTGGCCGAGGTCTCAGACGACCCTGCGTTCGTGGAGGCGTTCAGGCGGGGAGACGACTTGCACCGCCTCACGGCGGCCACGATGTACGGCGTCCCGATGGAAGAGGTCACCAAAGACCAGCGCTCTGACGCCAAACGCATAAACTTCGGCCTGATGTACGGCCGGGGCGCCCGGAGCCTCTCGGCCCAGCTCGGCACGGACGAAGACCGGGGACGTCAGCTCATAGACGAGTACTTCGCCAACTACCCGAAGGTCCAGCGTTTCCTGCAGAGGACCGCGAACCGGGCGACACGAGATCGCACCCTCAGAACACTGTCAGGCCGCATCCGAAAGTTCGGCAATGACCCAGTTTCGGACGACCGCGGCGCCATGCGGCGTGAGGCGATGAACTATCCCATCCAGGGCGCGAGCGCCGACATCGCCAAGCTCGCCCTCGGCTACGTCAACGACGTGTTGAAGGATTCCGACGCCAGGCTCATAAACTCCATCCACGACGAGTTCGTGGTCGAATGCCGCGAAGACCTCGCCCAGGAGATCTCTGAGAACACGCGGGGGGCCATGACGCGAGCCGGTGAAGAGTTGCTAGAGAAAGTCCCGGTCGAGGTCGAGGTCGTCGTGTCACATGAATGGACGAAGTAGCCTCTTCAGGCTTCTGCTTTCAGGCTGGTTTGATGGAGATTTCACGTGCCAGGCCGGAAGACGCGGACGTTCTGACGCGCATCGCTTTCTCGGCGAAAGGTTACTGGGGCTACCCCGAGCACTGGATGAAGCGATGGCGGGACAGTCTCACCATCACCCCAGAGTTCGTTCGGGAGAACGAGGTTTACGCTGCGGGGGTTGACGGTGAGCCTGCGGGCTTCTACACCCTCACCGAAGGTGGAAGGACGCTGGAGCATCTGTGGGTGACACCGTCTCGCATTGACTCGGGAATCGGGCGCGGGCTGTTCGAGCACGCCGTCGCCCGGGCTATGTTGCTCGGGATGAGGGAGGTCGAGATCGAAGCCGACCCCAACGCCGAGGGCTTCTATCTCACCGCCTTACTCGCCGGACTTGAATCCCATCGAGGAAGCGTTCTCGAAGATAAAGAACATCGTCAGGAAGGCTGGGGCTTGCACTCGGGAGGCGCTCAACGAGGCCATGGCCGAAGCGATGGAGGCAATCCCCTTGCACGCCTTGCACGACGTGGTGGGGTGGCTCACCCACTGCGGATACGAGTCGAGGGGTCAATACTCATGAACTACGCTGTGAGAAACTGTCTGAAAAGGGGTCCTGAGGTGGTGGCTCGGTAGGATACCGAGCACTATGAGAAGAGCATACCAGAGCGACCTCTCCGA
Organism: Rubrobacter sp.; assembly: GCA_013812245.1. Taxonomy (GTDB): domain Bacteria; phylum Actinomycetota; class Rubrobacteria; order Rubrobacterales; family Rubrobacteraceae; genus JACDGB01. Next base: position 288 of record JACCTS010000050.1, on the reverse strand, counting down.
CGAAGAGTGGGGGGTCATCGAGCCCCATCTGCCGGTCCCCCAAGCCCCCGGTCGCCCCAGACTTCATCCCTTGCGCGAGATCCTCGACGCCGTCTTCTACGTCCTCAAGAGCGGCGGCGCTTGGCGCTTGCTCCCCCACGACTTCCCGCCCTGGAAGACCGTCTACCATTACTTCAGAAAGTGGCGAATCGACGGCACCTTCGAGAGGCTCAACGCCGCGATCCGAGAGCGCTTGCGGGTCCGCCTCGGGCGAGATCCCCAGCCCAGCGCGGGCAGCGTGGACTCCCA
>JACCTS010000008.1 GCA_013812245.1 Rubrobacter sp. | reverse complement strand
CGATGAACCAGGCGCCGGCGACGCAACGGGAGGCGCCCGTGCCTGAAGGGAACGGCCCGAACGAGACGCCCCTGCTGGAGGCGCGCGGCATAACCAAGGTCTTCGGCGGCCTCGTGGCCGTCAACGCAGTGAACTTCGACATCCCGGAGCGGTCCATAGTTAGCCTGATCGGGCCGAACGGCGCCGGCAAGACGACGTTCTTCAACATGGTAAGCGGCCTCTTCGAGCCGAACTCCGGGGCCTTCGTCTTCAAGGACAAGAACATCACGAAACTCAAAGCCCACCAACGGGCGCAGATGGGGATCGGACGCACCTTCCAGAATATCCGGCTCTTCGGCACGATGAGCGCAGTGGACAACGTGCTCTCCGGGATGCACACCCGCCTGAAGAGCACCATCCTTGGCGCCATCTTGCGCACGCCCGGCACCCGGCGCGAGGAGAGGGAGTCGGCCGAGAGGGCGAGTGACCTGCTCGACTTCGTCGGCATCAGCAACCGGGAGACCTTTGCGAAGAACCTCTCCTACGGGGACCAACGAAGGCTGGAGATAGCGCGGGCGCTCGCCTCCGAGCCGACGCTGTTATTGCTCGACGAGCCGACGGCGGGGATGAACCCGCAAGAGACGGCGCGGCTGACGGATCTGATCCAGCGGCTGCGGGAGGAGCGCGGGATCTCGATCCTCCTGATAGAGCACGAGATGCGCGTGGTCATGAGCATCTCAGACAGGGTGACGGTGTTGGATCACGGGGAGAAGATCTCGGAGGGTCTGCCCTCGGAGGTCCGCCAGGACCCGAGGGTGATCGAAGCCTACCTCGGAACGGCGAAGACGGGTTAGCAGTGGCGCTTCTAGAGGTCCAGGACATGCACAGCTACTACGGCAGCATCCACGCCCTCCGCGGCGTCTCCCTGACGGTGGAAGAGGGCGAGGTCGTCACCCTCATCGGCTCGAACGGCGCGGGCAAGACGACCACTTTGCGGTCCATAAACGGTGTCCTGCCGGCCCGCCGGGGAAAGGTGATCTTCGACGGCGAGGAGATCCAGGGCGTCCCGGCCCACGACATGATAAAGAAGGGCATCGCCCAGAGCCCGCAGGGGCGCAAGATCTTCCCCCGCATGACGGTCCGCGAGAACCTGGAGATGGGCGCCTACCACCGCAACGACCGCGACGGCATCCGCCGGGACATGGACCGCGTCTTCGAGCTATTTCCCCGCCTGCAAGAACGCATCAAGCAAGAGGCGGGCACGATGTCCGGCGGCGAGCAGCAGATGCTCGCCATCGGCCGCGCCCTGATGAGCAGCCCCAAACTGCTCCTCCTGGACGAGCCCTCGATGGGCCTCGCCCCCGTGCTCGTCGAGCGCATCTTCGACATTATCAAGGAGATCAACGCGCAGGGCACAACCATCCTCCTCGTCGAGCAGAACGCCAACGTCGCCCTCGAGATAGCCACCCGCGGCTACGTCCTCGAAACTGGCTCAATCGTGAACTCCGCCCCAGCCGAGAAACTCCGCCAGGACCCGAAGGTCCGGGAAGCCTACCTCGGCGAGATATAACAGCTTTCTGCATAAGTTGAGTGGACTTTACCGGGCCAGAGGCGTATAGTAGCAAGGTGTTTGGTCTCGGATCATTGGTTCTATCTCTGCCTTCGTTCTACGCCCCGTCCCACAAGTACAGGCGTCTAGCGTTTGGCTCCTACGGTTTCGGACACACCAATATGAGAGAGCCCGGAGACCTGCGCGGCACCGTCATCGGAAGAAAAGGAAGGTATCGGGTTGTTCGTGCAAGAGGAGGTGAAGCTTAGAGAACAGAACCCAGAGAGGTGAAGAATGACTACAGACCTTCGGGTAGGCCTGCACGAGGCCGCCCAGAGAATTTCCCCCGTCCGTCCGGACTACCAGAACCTGCCGATAGACCAGGGCTTCGACTGGCCCAAAATCGCTGACTGCCCGTTCGATCAACTCTACCTCGTCGTCTTCCGCTCCGTGCGTCGTCCGGACGCCGACCTCGACCTGCTCCGCTGGTTCGACGACCTCGCCTACGCCGAGGCGCTCGGTTCCGGCGGCCTGCTCCGCTACTTCAAGGGCGAAGCCGACGGGCGGGGCCACTGCCTCTCGTTCTGCCTCTGGGAGAGCCGGGAGGCGGCCTTGAGGGCCGTTGGCGGCAAAAAGCACGAGCAGGCCGCAAGCATCACGACCAGGATGTACGTCTCCTACGACCTCGAGCGCTACGAACTGACTCCCGGCGATGCCGACAGGAGGCCAACCTTTCGTCGGCTCTAACCGCATTTACCTCTTTCGAACCCTCCGTTGAACCTTTCTCCGTGCTCGCGGATATATAAGGTAGGGGACCCTATCGTGGAACCTACCGGAGAGGAAACGGATGGAGGAGCGGAGGGCGGTAGAGAGGCTCAAGGGGGGTGACGTCGGCGGCCTGGAGCCGCTGGTGAGGGCGCACTACG
>JACCTS010000612.1 GCA_013812245.1 Rubrobacter sp. | reverse complement strand
GTGGCGGTTCCCACGACGGCGGGCACTGGCTCGGAGACCAACTACTTCGGGGTCGTCACTGATCCCGTGGAAGAGAAGAAGTTCTACCTCGGGCACCCGAGCGTGCGGCCGAGGGCGAGCGTGCTCGACCCTTTGCTGACCGTCGGGCTGCCGCCGGGTCCGACGGCGGCGACCGGCATGGATGCGCTGGTGCATGCGCTGGAAGCGCTGGTGTCGCGCAACGGGAACCCGTACGCGGAGGGGCTGGCTTTGCAGGTGATCCGGACGGTCCACCGCTGGCTGCCGGCGGCCGTATCCGACGGCACGAACATCGAGGCCCGTTCGCAGATGCTGCTGGCCGCCCACGTGGCTGGACGGGCGTTCGGGAGTGGCACGGGCCTCGGTCTCTGTCACGCGCTGGCGCACTCCGTCTCGGCCCGTACCGGCGCGGCCCACGGCGTGGCCCTCACCGTCATGCTGCCGCCGGTGATGGGTTTCAACCTGCCCAAGAGCGCCGACAAGCTCGCCCTGGCCGCGGGCTCCTTGAACGTCTCTGACGGCTCTGATGAGAAGAGCGCCCGGACGGCGGTCTCCGCCATCGAAGACCTCGCGCGGGGCGTCGTGAAAGAGCGAACCCTCTCGGCGTTGGGCGTGAAGGAAGCCATGATCCCCACCCTCGTCCGGGACACGCTCTCTGACATCGTCCTCGTCAATACCCCCCGCACACCCTCCGAGGAAGAGATACACGAACTTTTGGTGGCCGCCCTCCGGTAGCGGTTTGGGGAAGATTCACCTTTTCCCCAAACCTTCGGGAGTCGAAAAGGATGCGACGGCCGGGTTTCCACGACCGAAGGTTGATGGCCCGACATTCGTGAGCCCGGCTATGACGCCATAGTGGAGACGGGATTAGACCAACCGTGGGTTGGAGATAGAGACAGGGAGCGTATCGCATGCCGACCGGCGAGGGGGTGGAGAAGGCATGATCGAGGCTTCTGCGTCCCCAGAGCGGCGGCTGCACGATATCCTGGACGGCAAACTCGACAGCTATTTCCACACGGACGCGGTCTCCTGTCTCCTACGCCCTGTGGTCTACGGACGCCTCCATCTACCGCCGCGAACCTCCTCTGGAGTTGATCACCCGGCCCGGCGCGTAGAGAGCGCCAGGCCGTCCTTGCAAAAGGGTTTATCCAGGGTTGCTCCGCTCCCGGCGGCTCTCTTCAAGCTCCAGGAGGGATTGCCTTGAAATGCGCCTGCGGGTCGCCTGAGCGGCCCTCGTCCGAGACGATCTCACGGACCACGTCGAGGAAAGCTCGCAGGTTCGAGGACAGATCGTCTCGTCGCCAGGCCGCGACGAGATCCAGCCTCGGAGCTGGTTCCCTCAGGGGCCTGAAAACGACGCCGGCCGGCAAAGACGCCGAGGCCAGGGGCCGGGCCACTATTCCTATCCCAGCACCGGAAGCAGCCATCCTGTACGTTGCAGCCCCCGAGTACAGTTGCGGTTCGTGTCTCTGTACCACGTTGGGACTGAAACCGGCCTCCCTGCAGCAGTTCAGAATGTAATCGTAGCAACCAGGATGGAAACGCCGAGAGAATAGGATGATGCGCTCGCCTGCCAACTCTCGCATCGGCACCTCTGAAAGGGCGGCGAGGGGATGATCCACTGGAAGGGCGGCGAGGAGTTCTATCCGCAAGACTCGTTCGATCTCCAGTGTGTCGCCGTTAAAGGGCAGCAGTAAGAAGCTTACGTCGAGTGCCCCGTTGCGCAGTTCAGAGACTTGCCGCAGAGTATCCTGCAGCGTGAACAGCTCGTGTTCTTCGAACTCTATGTATGGATAGCGTCGCCTGAAGGTCTGCAGGATCTTCGCCACGATGGTGTGGTTCGCGTACTCCGGGAAGCCCACCTTCAAAGGGTTGCCCCCGACGCCGCCCACTTCTCGAGTCGCCCGAATGGTCTGCTCGACCTGCACCAGGGTCTGGCGGGCGCCCTCCAGCAGAACTTCCCCGGCCTCCGTCAACTCGACCCGGCGTTTGGTCCGGTAAAAGAGAGCGACGCCCAACTCTTCTTCGAGCTTTCGGATCTGCTGGCTCAACGCTGACTGCGATAGATATATACGCCCGGCAGCACGACTGAAATTCAAGTCCTCGGCGACCGCGACGAAGTA
>JACCTS010000605.1 GCA_013812245.1 Rubrobacter sp. | reverse complement strand
GATGAAGGTGCTAAGATCTACGAGAGCGGAACCTCCTTCTAGCTTCGGTAGGATTGGAGGCCACCGAGCGTAGGGAGGTTCCGCGCTTTATTCAACCGTTCGGAGAAAAACCTGCACACGGGGTTAGCTATCTTTTTTCAGTATTTGCAGAATTTCGGCGTGCAGAAGGGGGTTGGCCGAGATCAGACCGTCCGAGTCGAGCGTCCAGGGCTCTCCGGAGAGGTCGGTGGCCAGCCCGCCGGCTTCGGAGACGAGGAGCGCCGTGGGGGCGTAGTCCCACGCCGTGTTGCGGGTGCCGATAGAGACATCGAGGTATCCTGCGGCGACCCAGGCCCCGCGGATGCCCGCGCTGCCCAGGGCGCGTAGCTGCCACGCGGCGTCGAATATGCGTCCGATCCCTCCGCCGCCACCCGTGGTCCCCGTGACGCCGGTGAAAGAGAGATCCGCGCCAACGAAGGCGTACTCCAGGCTCTCCGCATCGCCCACTTCGAGCGGCTCGCTCCGCCCTCCATCGAAGTCCCGGAAAGCGCCACCGCCCCGCGAGGCGTGGTAGAGGTCCCCGAACCGGGGAGCGGCGACGGCGGCGTGGACGACCTCGCCGTCCTCCAGCACGGAGACGCAGGCGCAGAAGAGGGGGTTGGCGCGGGCGAAGTTGGCCGTGCCGTCAACCGGGTCCAGCAGCCAGGTGCGGCCGGTCTCGGCGATCTCGCCTCCCCGTTCCTCGGAGAGGATGGCGTCCTCCGGGTAGTGCTCCTGAATGCGCGAGACCATCAGGTCTTCGCAGAGGAGGTCCACCTCGGTGACGATGTCCTTGGGGGCTTTCTCCCGGATCTCACCGGGACGGTCGTAGCGGGAGAGCTGGAGCTCTCCCGCTCTCAGAGCCAGGTCGCAGACGAATTCGTGAAGCTCCCTGGGGGTTTCTCCTCCGACGCCAGCGGAGCTACCGGAGGTACTCACGCAGGTTCTGGGTGCGGCGCTGCTCGCGGAGGAGGTTGAGGGTCTTCATCTGGATCTGGCGGACGCGCTCGCGGGTGATGTCGAACTCGCGGCCGACCTCCTCCAGGGTGCGGGGCCTGTCGTCCTTCATCCCGAAGCGAAGCTCGATGATCTGACGTTCCCGTTCGGGCAGTTCGTTTAGGGCCTCGCGCAGGTGAAGCTTCAAGAGCGACTCGGAGACGGCGTCCGTCGGGGTGACGGTGGTCGCGTCCTCCAGGAAATCGCCGAGCAGCGAGGAGTCGTCCTCGCCCACGGGGGTCTCCAGGCTGATGGCCCGCTGGCTGATCTCACGCAGCCGCAGTATCTCCTCGACCGGAACGTCGAGCTCCGTGGCTATCTCCTCGTCGAGGGGCTCGCGTCCCAGGGTCTGGGTCATGCGGCGATGGGTCCGGTGGAACTTGTTGACCTTCTCGACCATGTGGACCGGGATGCGGATGGTGCGGCCCTTATCGGCTATCGCCCTCGTGATGGCCTGTCTTATCCACCACGTCGCATACGTGGAGAACTTGAAGCCTTTGGACGGGTCGAACTTCTCGGCGGCACGGATCAGGCCGAGGTTCCCCTCCTGGATCAGGTCAAGGAAAGACACCCCGCGGTTGCGATACTTCTTGGCGATGGAGACCACAAGCCGCAAGTTAGCCTCGACGAGCCGGTCCTTGCTCCTCTTGCAACCCCGGGCGATGCCGTTGGCGAGCCGTATCTCATCGGCGTGCGTAAGTAGCTTGACCCGCCCGATCTCCGCGAGATACATCCTGATGGAGTCGCCCGTGGCGACGGCGTGGGCGATCTGGAGCGTGGGCGTCTCGGGGGCCTGGGCGGCGGCCGGCGCCGTACCGTTGGTTCCCGCAGCCTCCGCGGTCCCGGCGTCTACCACGGAGATGTCCTCTTCCTCCAGCGTGGCGTAGAACTCCTCGATCTCGGCCGCCGACATGTCGCCCTCCTGCAAGAGGTCGGCGATCTCCTCCGCGCTGATAAAGCCCTGGCTTCGTGCCCGGCTCAAAAGCTCGTCGGTGCGCGCCGTCAGCATCATGGTGTTCTCGCTAGACATTCGTCTCCTCTCCGGCCACGAGACCGATCTGGACCTGCCTGCCACTCAACCCTTCGCCGGGGCGTCCGAAAGCCACCGATTGTTAACGTTCCATGAAATGAACGCGGGTAGACTAACACACCACATATTGGTGATCATGCCAATTATGGCCCAATTCGTGTATTTTCTTCCACATTTTTCCATCATCCCGATACCCGTCCACCAGTTTCGGCGTTTTTGCAGGCATGTTTCGATATTGTTACATTGCGTTCTCGAACGCGGCAGGGACACGGCCGGGGAGCGACTCTTGCTACACTGGACGGTGTGGTTCTGGATCGCGCACGGCTGGCTGAGATTCTAGGTGTCCCGGCGCCTCTCGGAGTGGACGCGGTGACCGGCGTCACCCACGACTCGCGGGAGGCTGGACCCGGCGTTGCCTTCGTCGCCGTGCCCGGCTTCAAGCGCGACGGAACGATGTTCGCGGCCGAGGCCGTCAGGCGGGGCTCGCCGTTCGCCGTGGCCGAGCGGGAGGTCTCCAGCGTACCGACCGCTGTCGTCCCGAATGCCCGCGAGGCCCTGGCCGCTCTGGCCGCCGCCGTTTATGGGAACCCCTCGGAGCGCATGGAAGTCTACGGCGTCACCGGCACCAACGGCAAGACCACGACCTCCTACGCCCTCCACGCCATCCTGGCCGCCGCGCACGGCGAGGCGGCGTGCGGTCTCATGACGACCGCGGGGACCGTCTCCGGCGGCGAGCGCCCGTCCACGCCGCCCGTCCGCACCACCCCGGAGGCCCCGGAGGTGCAGCGGCTCCTCGCCGGGATGCGCGAACGCGGTGTCCGGCGAGTTGTTCTGGAGGTCTCCTCTCATGGCATCGCCTTGAAGCGTGTCGCCGGGACCCGCTTCGCCGGGGCGCTCTTCACCAACCTGACCCGGGATCACCTGGACCTGCACGGCTCCATGGAGGAGTATTACCGGACCAAGCGCGAGCTGTTCCGGTGGGTAGCTTCAGGAGGCCCTAAGCTCGTAAACGCCGAGGATGCCCACGGACGGCGAATTGCCGCGGAGATCGAAGGCGTAAAAACCTTCGGAGGAACCCCAGACGCGGATTACCGGGTGACAAGCGTTCGGGCCGAACGCGGCGGGACGGCCTTCTCGCTGTCCCACGACGGGCGCTCCCTCGAACTGCGGACTTCGTTGCTCGGCCCATACAATGTGCTCAACGCCGCGGGCGCGGCGGCGTTCGCGCTGGAGCTTGGGACGGATAGCGAGATGGTGGGGCGTGCCGTTTCGGGGATGCCGCAGGTTCCTGGACGGTTCGAGCGGGTTCTGGCGGCCGGAGAGTTCGGGTTCGAGGTGATCGTGGACTACGCACACACCGACGTGGGCCTCGAAGCCGTGCTGAAAGTCGCCCGCGGCGTGGCGGAGGCGAACGGGAGCACCGGCGGTCGTGTGGTTTGTGTGTTCGGCGCGGCGGGGGAGCGGGACGGGGACAAGCGCCCGAAGATGGGCCGGGTTGCCTCTGAACTGGCCGACCGGAGCATCGTCACCACCGACGACGCCTATTCGGAAGACCCCATGAAGATAGCCCGTGAGGTCGCCGCGGGCGTTGCGACGGAGACGGGGCGCTCCGAGATCATCCTCGATCGCAGGGAGGCCATCCGGCGGGCGCTGGGGAGAGCGCGGGCCGGGGACGTGGTGGTCGTGGCGGGCAAGGGACACGAGACGGTGCAGCATTTGCCGGAGGGCGACGTGCCGTTTCACGACGCGAGCGTCGTCCGGGAGCTTCTCCGGGAACTCAGACGGAAGTGAGGTAGCCGCTTTTGCAGAAGCAGACCAGGAGCGAGGTGCTCCGGCGCCTGAAGAGCGTGGAGGGACACGTCCGGGGGGTGGCGAAGATGGTGGAGGGCGGCGACGTTACCTACGCCGAGGTGGTGCAGCAGACCAACGCCGTATTCTCCGCCATCCGGCGCATCAATGTCGTTATCCTCAAGGACTTCGTCGAAGAGCGGGCGGAGCAAGACGGGGCATCGGAAGAGATGATCTCCGACCTCATGAAGGCCATAGAGCGGGTGACGAAATAGGTGTTGCGTGTGAAGCCAAAAATACAGTTGCAACACCTATTTCGGAAGTAGGTGTCGCGGTAGATGCGGGATGCGTCCCCAACAACGTTGCTGATCGTCATGGTCGTGGCCGTCCCGGTGGTCGTGGCGGGGGCTGGGCTTGTCTCGTTCTTGATGCTGCGCGCGGGGTACGGTTTGATCCTGAGCGGGCTCCTGCCGCTGTTCGTGACGCTGGCCGTGGTGGCGACACTCGGGGTCTTTCTCGGACGGGCGGCAAGCCGCTCCCGGAGACGCGGAGATAACCGAAACCGCGACCGCGATGGTGTATAGTCCCGGGCTTATGGAGGATCGCAGAGAAGCGCCGGGCGTGGAGGAACTGGAGAAGCGCGTCGAGGAACTGGAGGGGATCACGGACCGTCTGGGTACCGTGCCCGACGAGGACCTCGTCGAGATGCTTGACCGGGCGGTCGCCCTGCTCAGGGAGATCAACGCCGGCATAGAGGCCGGCATCCACCACGCCGGAGAAGAGACCCGGGAGTTGGACACGCTGCTCGGCGGGGTGGACTTCGGGCCGTTTGACAGAGCCCTGGAGGAATTCGAGGGGCGCGGTCCCGGTGGGAACCCTGGTTAGCCCGGCCACCGATCTGGCACGGAGGGTGCGGGAGGCTGCCCTTCTCAAAGGGGATTTCGTGCTCTCCAGCGGGAAGCGCAGCCGTTTCTACCTGGACAAATACCTCTTCTCGACGGAGCCTGGCCTGCTGCGGAGCGTGGCTGCGGAGTTGGCCCGCCATCTGCCGCCGGATACGCAGAGGCTCGCCGGTGTGGAGCTCGGGGCTGTGCCGCTGGCGGTCGCGGCCTCGCTGGAGACGGGTCTGCCCTACGTCATCGTGCGCCGGGCGGCCAAGGACTACGGGACCGGCCGGACGGTCGAGGGAAGGTTTTCGGCTGGGGAGCGGATCGTCCTGATCGAAGACGTTGTCACCACCGGCGCTCAGGCCGTGAAGGCGGCCGAAGGTCTCGCAGAATCCGGCGTCGAGGTCGTCGCGATCCTCGCGGTTCTGGACCGGCGCGAAGGCGGCCGAAATCCTCAACTCGGCGCTTTCCCCTTTAGAGCCTTGCTTAGGATGGAAGATTTGGGGGTAGAAAAAGGGGATTGAGGCGTAGCAAAGCCTCTGGTATAGTCTCCCGAACGTTTTGGGGGAACGGAGGAACGTAAGCTGCCGAGGAGGTAACTCGACGTGAACAAGACGAGCTTGATCCAGGAGATAGCCGACAGGACCGACGCGTCCAAGAGCGAGGCGCAGAAGTTCTTCGACGCTTTCACCAACGTGGTGCAGGACTCCCTCAAAAAGGGCGAGGACGTACAGATCACCGGTTTCGGCAAGTTCTACGTGCAGAAGCGCGAGGCGCGCGAGGGCATCAACCCGCAGACCAAGCAGAAGATCAACATCCCCGCCTCCCGCGTGCCGAAGTTCACCGCCGGCAACGCGCTGAAGGATCAACTCAAGTAATCAGAGTAATTTGATCGCAACGGTTTCGCGCCGCGGGGGCATCGCATCCGCGGCGTTTTCTTTGTCCGCTCTCTTTGCCGCTAGCCGATGCAGTCTCTCGTAGACTCCGCCCGCCGCAAAGAGAGCATTCTCGTGGCGGGGCTCGACCCGATCCCACACCGGCTGCCCGGAGGTGTTCTGGACGCTGGCCTAACGGAGGCCGAGTCCGTCCGGCGTTTTTGTCTCGGGGTCTTGGAAGCCGTGGAGCCGGAGGTCGCGGCGGTAAAGCTGCAGGCGGCCTACTTCGAGCGTCTGGGGCCGGACGGCATGGGGGTCTACGCGGACCTGATCTCGGCTTCGCATGATCTGGGCTTGCCGACGATAGGGGACGTTAAACGCGGAGATATCGGGGGTGTCGCCGCCGCCTATGCCGAAGCGCACCTCTCCGTCTACGGCGCCGGATGCGTCACGGTCAATCCGTACATGGGCGAGGACGCGGTGCTCCCTTTCGTCGAAGAGGCGCGCCGCCGGAACCGGGGTGGCGGCGTTTTCGTACTCGTGGCGACCTCGAACCCTTCCGCCAGGACGTTCCAGTTCGGCGGAGATCCACCGCTCTTCGAGACCGCCGCTAGGCTGGTGGAGGAACTAGGTGGCGGAGACGGCGAGTATCCGGACGTCGGGGCGGTCGTCGGGGCGACGCGGCCCGAGATCGGACGCCGGGTACGAGAGCTACTGCCTGGGGTGCTCTTTCTCGCGCCGGGTTACGGGGCGCAGGGTGGGGGGGCGGACGGCGTGCGGGCTCTGCTGGACGCTCGCGGCGGTGGGGTCTTCGTCAACAGCAGCCGGGCCCTGATCTACGCCTACGAAGGGTCGGAGAAAGGATATCGGGAAGCCGCGATGGAAGCTGCCCGGAAAGCGCGCGAAGACCTGCGGGCCATCGGCGCGAGCATGTAAAAGGCTTCAAGTATCAGATTTCAAGCGGAACGTGACATGGTGCATCTCTCGTAGACCGGCCGCAAGATCCTGCGAGATCCCGCGATGCCGGTTGCGATGCCGGTCGGCGCGGGCGTGACGGCGGGTCTCCTTCGTCGAAAACCTACAACCTGAAACCTAGAACAGATGCGCCACGGCTACTAGCGTAACAAGCACCGTCGCCAGGGCGACCACCGCCCCGAAAATCTGGACCACATTCTCCCGGCTCATGATCTCCTTTCGCCGCGTTCGGGTTCTCCGCCGCCGGACGAGGCCTTGTCCTCCTCGGCCAGGGTCTCCCGGAGCTCGGCTTGTAGTAGCTTTGCGTTATCCTCGAAGTAACCGTTCTGGACGAACTGGATCTCCCCATCTTTCACGAGGAAAAGCCTCGGCACCCGCTTGACGTTGTACAGCGAGGTCAGGCGTCCCCTGTAGTCCTGCAAGACGGTGTATGGCGCCCGTTCCTCGGGGATGCTGTTCACGTAGACGGCCGCGAACGTGACCTTCGGGCCGCCGTACTCCCGGGCCAACCGGTCGAAGGCTGGTCGCGACAGGTCCGACCCCTGGTTCAGGGTGCTCCAGAACGTCAGCACGTATACGCCTTTGTCCGTGAGCTCGAAGGTCCCTCCCTCGGAGTCCTTCACGGTGAAGGTCCGGGCGTTCTCTCCCGGAACGGGCGCGGGCTGGGCGAGCGTGAGGGTGCCGGTCGCGGTCTCGGCGCTGCCGAAGGAGCGGTAGCCGATCGCCACCACGAGCAACAGGAGGACGACCAGCGCCAGACGCTTCATGAACCGCGCGGATGGTACCGGAAGAGGGAACGCATGACGCCGGGATTATACCCTCTGCACGGACCCCTTGTACCGGCGCGCCTATTTATGTAACCTCACCGACCGGTTTGAATACCACCCGCGCAAAACTCGCCGTGCTCTCGCTCCTCTCCGCCGCTGCTCTCCTCTGCGGCGCCGGGGCCGCTCACGCTCAGGAAGATTCCGTCCCTAAACCGGAGCCGCCGAAGGTGGCGGCCGGGGCGTGGGCGCTCACGGACGCCCGCAGCGGAGAGTACCTGGCCGGGGAAGACGCTTCCAGGCGGCTGGCGATGGCCTCCACGACCAAGATCATGGTCGCCCTCGTGACGCTGGAGGAGGCGGACCTGGACGAGGTGGCAACCGTCTCCGGGGACGCCGCCTCCTTCGCCGTCCCGTTGTACAGCAACGTCGGGCTCTACGCGGGGGACACCCTGACCGTCAGAGAACTGTTGATGGCCGCCATGATCTCCTCCGGCGACGACGCCACCTATGCGTTGGCCGAGCACGTGGGCGGCGGGGGCGGTGAAGCCGGCGTGGAAGCCTTCGTCGCAAAGATGAACCGCGAGGCTGCGGAACTCGGCCTCTCGGACACTCGCTTCGAGAACCCCATCGGCCTCGACGCCCGCGGCCAGTACTCCAGCGCCCGCGACCTGGCGACGATGGTGCGGGCGGCCTCACAATATCCCGAGTTCCGGGAGATGGTGGGGACGGAGTACGCGGAGATCACCACGCAGGACCGCGTGATACCCCTCACGAACACCAATGAGTTGCTCTTCGCCTACGGACCGGCGACCGGTGTGAAGACGGGTACGACGCCCGCCGCGGGCGAGTGCCTCGTAGCCTCAGCCGCCTCGGGGAACGAGTCCTACGTGGCGGTTGTGCTCGACGCCCGCCGCGACCGCTTCTCTGACTCCATCGAACTCCTGGAGCATGGCTTCGCCGCCTACGACCGCCGGAATCTGGTCTCGAAAGGTCGGCAGTACACACGGGCCGGCGTACCTTTCCGGCGGGAAGAGAGTGTTGATCTGGTGGCCGCAGAGAGCGTCGAGGGCCTGGTGGATAGCGGGTCGGAAGTGGAGCGTGAGGTGGACGTGGTGGGAGAACTGCCGCCTTCGGCGAAGCCGGGGGCGAGGCTCGGGAAGGTCGTCGTGCGGGTGGACGGCGAGCGGGTAGGGGAGAGCCCGCTGGTGGCGAAAAAGGGCTACGAAGAGGCATCCCTGGGGGAGCGGGTGTGGTATACAGTCGGGGGACTCTTCCAGTAGGGGAAAGGGGAGAACAAGCATGATCCTGACCGTAACCCTGAACGCCGCTGTCGCACGCACTCTGGTAGTGCCGAGCCTGACGCTCGGCCAGCGCCACCGCGCCCCGGAAAGCGTGACGCTCGCGGGCGGGAAGGGCATAAACATCGCCCGCAGCCTGAGGGCTCTGGGCGTGCCGGTGCTCGCCACGGGCTTCGCCGGCGGGCGCAACGGCGACGCCATCCGCGATGGCCTCTCGGACGCGGCCATCCCCTTCGACCTCGTGGAGATAGAGGGTCATAGCCGAACTTCCACCGCCCTGGTGGACTCCACCACCGGGGTGCAGACCGAGATCAACGAGTACGGCCCCGAGGTGACGCAGGCCGAGACGCGCGAGTTCATCCGGCGCCTGGAGCACCTGATGGAGTACGCCACGGTGGTCGTCTTCGCCGGGAGCTTCCCCCCGAACCTGGACGATAACTTCCTGGCCGGCCTCGTCCTGCGCGCCCGCGAGCGAGGCCTCTACACCGTAGTGGACTCCAACCCCACGGTCCTGCGCTCCACGTTGCGGACGGAGCCCTCGCTTGTCAGCCCGAACCAGCACGAGGCCGAGGGGGCCGTAGGCTTCGACTTCATCGAGGAGGAGGACTTCGTGCGCGGCCTGTCGCGGCTGACCGAGCTCGGGGCTCGGGGCGCCTGCATCACCTCCCCCGAGGGACATTCCTACCTGACCCTGGCATCTTCGGAGGGTGTGATCTCCGCCCGCGCCCCGCGGGTGGAAGCCGTCTCGACTATCGGGAGCGGCGACGCCTACCTCGCCGGCCTCCTCGCCGGGCTGATCCACCGCGACCTCGCATCCGTGGACGCGGTGCGCCTCGCTGCCGGGTGCGCCGCGGCGAACGCCGAGACCCTGGGGGCCGGCCTCTTCGAGGCCCGCCGGGCCGAAGAACTCGCCGAGGAGGTGCGCGTGGAGACCCGGCGTAGCCGGGACGCGGCCCTCGAACCCGGCCGCGTGTAGTCCGGGTACCAGGAGCCCAAAGGCGCGGCTACAGACCCTCGCCTGGCCACCCCGAAACGGGCTGACGGCCCGGAGAGGCGTGCTAGAATCCGAGGGACAACTGCTGAACCCGAAGTTTGGAGGTCTTATTTATGGCGGTTGGTGAAGTGACGGACGCCACTTTCGAGAGCGACGTCATCAAGTCCGAGAAGCCAGTCATCGTGGATTTCTGGGCGCCGTGGTGCGCACCCTGCCGGCGCATTTCCCCGATCCTGGAAGAGATGTCGGACTCGCGGGAGGACGTGAGGTTCGTTAAGCTCAACGTGGACGACAATCCATCCACGACCATGAACTACAGCATAGCGAGCATCCCGACCATCGCCCGCTTCGAGGGCGGCCAGGTCACCCAGCAGGCGGTCGGGGCCCTGCCGAAGAACCAGCTCTCGGCCCAGCTCGGGCTGTAGCGGCCCTGCAAAGGCCGAGGAATTGCGTTAAGTAAACCAGAGGACTACAATCTCGGCGTGAAAATCCGGGAGCCCGCCATCGGGTGAGGCTATTCGGAACGTCGTTTCGATAAAAGGAGGTATGTGTATGAAGTTCAAGCCGCTAGGAGAACGGGCGCTGGTCCAGATTTTCGAGCGCGAGGAGAAGACGGTCTCGGGGATTGTTCTGCCCGACACCGCCAAGGAGAAGCCGCAGACGGCAAAGGTGGTCGAGGTCGGCGAGTTCGAGGACGGGATCACGCTCAACCAGGGCGACACCATCGTTTTCGCCAAGTACTCGGGGACCGAGATCAGCCTGGACGGCGAGGATTACATGATCCTCGACGCCGACGACATCCTCGGTGTGGTGCAGGACTAGCCCCCGACCAAAGGGCTTTTTAGGGCGCCGGGCGGTGATTGACCCGGCGCCCTTCCTTTGGTCCGAAGTTTCGGCTCCGTTCGGTGGGCCGACGTGACCGGAGATCGACGGGGAGGAAGTTCTAGGCCGTGCGCACGCTGAGGAGAGGAGATCGCGGGAGAGAGGTCGTTGACCTCCAGACCCGTCTTCAGGCGCTGGGCCTGGACCTCGGCAACCGGGGCATAGACGGTGTCTTCGGGCCGACGACGCTCGTGGCCGTCAGGGCCTTCCAGCAGGGCGTCGGCGTTCTGGCCGATGGTCTGGTCGGCGAGGTCACCTGGCGCGAGATCGTCGAGGCCGGGTACCGTCCGGGCGACCGCCTTCTCTACATACGCCAGCCGCCCTTCCGGGGCGCGGACGTGGCGGAGCTCCAGAAGATGCTCAACGACCTGGGCTTCGACCCCGGTTCCGTCAATGGACTCTTCGACGCCCGAACCGCACGGGCCATCCGGGATTTCCAGAAAAACGCCGGCCTCGTGGCGGACGCCCTCATAGACGCGGCAACCTTCAAAATCCTCCACACTTACGCCGGACAGACCCTCGGCACTCACCAGTTCCCTGACAAGAGCGGGGGGTACTTCCCGGAGGACCTCTTCTCTGGGACCATCGTCGTGGACGCGGCCCACGGTGGCAGGGACGGCGGCTACGTCACCGGGACGGGAGTCTCCGAGGCGGACCTGAACCTCGCCGTAGCGCACGAGTTGGCCCAGATCCTGCCCGCCCGCGAGGTCCTCCTGACCCGGAGCGACGATGAGGAGGTCTCCTCCGCCGACCGGGCGTTCCTGGCGAACTCGTCTGGGGCGAAGATGATCATCTCCGTCCACCACGCCGCCCACCACACGCCGAGCGCGTGCGGGACGGCCTCCTTCTACTTCGAGCGGCTGGGCTACCAGTCGCACCGCGGAAGGATGGCCGCGGTCTACGTCCAGAAGGGCGTCAGCCAGACTCTAGGCACCTGCGACATCGGGGAGTTCGGTCGCTCCTACGACATCCTGCGCGAGACCAACATCCCGGCCGTCGTGATCGAGCCCCTGTTCCTGACCAACCCCAGGGAGTTGGACCTCGCCTCCGACCCGTACTACCCTGCCACCGTCGCCGAGGCCGTGGCCGGCGCTCTGGAATTCTATGCGGGCCGGGACGCGGCTTTTATAGCCGTGTAGCAGATCAACCCGTCGGGATCTCGTTGTATCGGTGTCGGACGTGTGCGGTATGGGCGGGCAGAATAGACTGTTCGGGTGAGAACGCCGGGTGAGTCTCCTGAGCGCGAAGAACACCTGACCGGGGGCAACGTCAGCGTCGTAACGAGGGTGGGTGACACGGTACGGCGCGGCACCGGTCCCTGGACGCCGGCCGTACACGCCCTCCTGCGGCACCTGGAGAGGGTGGGCTTCGACGGCGCCCCTCGGGTGCTCGGCACGGACGAGCAGAGGCGTGAGATCCTCTCGTACATCCCCGGCGAGGTGCCCAACCGCGCGAGCCCCGAGATCGCAACGGAGCGGATGCTGGCCGAGGTCGGTCGGTTGCTCCGTCGTTACCACGAAGCCGTCTCCGGGTTCGAACTTCGGGCGGGGATTCTCTGGCACCATCCCAGGCTCCCGGGCGCGAGAACTGTCATCTGCCACAACGACATCTCGCCGAGGAACACGGTCTTTCGCGACGGGCGGCCCGTGGCGTTTTTGGACTGGGACCTGGCCTCGCCGGCTCCGCCCGCGTGGGACCTCGCGCACGTCGCCTGGCAGTTCGTCCCCCTCTCCGACGACGCGGGTTGCGCCAGGAACGGCTGGTCTCCGCCGCCGGACCGGGCCCACAGGCTGCGCGTGTTGTGCGATGGTTACGGGTTGACGGACCGGGATCGCGCGGGCTTCGCGGGGCTCGTGGCCCGTCGCATGGAGGCCACGGCTTCGGGCATAGAGTCCCTCGCCGCCGAGGGTGCCGCGGCTCACGAGGGCCTCGTCCGCAGCGGCGTCCCGACGCTCGTGCGCGAGGACAGGGTCTGGGCCGAGCGCAACGCCCGCGCGTTGGATGCGGCGCTCCTCCGAGCGGCGTCCGGCGGCTGACAGCCATCGGCTGGCTGCTATAATGTCGTCCGCAGTCGGGACGTAGCGCAGCCTGGTAGCGCGCCTCGTTCGGGACGAGGAGGTCGGAGGTTCAAATCCTCTCGTCCCGACTTTTGCAGCGGTAAGTTTTCATTGTTTGGATTGCTGAACGGCTTAAAGCCCTGCCTCTTCGGCTTCTTCCAGGAGTTGGGTCCAGTCGGCGTAGAGACCTTCGAGGGTGTTCTTGAGTTGCCTGTGTTCGGTGACGACCTCGCGGGAGCGCTGGCCGTCGGCGTAGAGTTCTGAGGTGGCTAGTTCCTTCTCCAGGCGCGAGACTCGACGCTCGGTGGCGTCTATTTCGCCCTCGACCGCGACGAGGCGGGTGGCGATGACGCCCTGCTCTTTGCTCTGTCCCGGCCGGACGCGCCGTCGGGGACGGCGACCGCCGTTCTCCTTCACGTCCAGCCTTCGGTAGGCGCGGTAGTAGTCGTAGCCGCCGAGGTAGTTGATGAGCTTCTTGGCCTCCAGGTCCACGACGCGGGTCGCCAGTTTGCGGAGGAAATAGCGGTCGTGAGAGATAAAGAAGATGGTGCCCCGGTAGCCGAGGAGTGCGCTCTCCAGTGCTTCGCGGGCAGGGATATCCAGGTTATTGGTCGGCTCATCCAGCAGAAGAAGGTTGGCGCCGCTGACCACGATCTCCGCGAGGCTCAGCCGGTTCTTCTCGCCGCCGGAGAGCGCGCCGACCTTCTTGAACACGTCCTCGCCGGAGAACAGGAATGAGCCCAGCAGGTATCGTGCCTCCGGGGCGTCGAAGCCCGTAGTGTCCATCGCCTCCCGGAGGACGGTCTTCGTGTCGTCGAGGCGGGCGAGTTGCTGGTCCTGGTAGGCGACGGTCACGTTGTGTCCGGTGCGGATCATACCTTCCTGAGCTTCGATCTCACCCGTCGCCAACCGCATGATGGTGCTCTTGCCTGTACCATTCGGGCCGAGCAGGGCGACGCGCTCGCCGCGCTCTATCACGAGGTTCAGGTTGTCCAGGAGAGGTTCACCGCCATCGTAGCCGTAGCGGGCGCCTTCTATCTCCAGGACGACCCGGCCCGCGCGTGAGGTTTCCGAGCCGAGATCCATGCGGATGTTCTTCGAGCCGTTCCTGGGCGCCTCGACCTTCTCCATTCGATCAAGGAGCTTCTGCTTACTCTTCGCCTGGGTGGCCTTGCTGGCCTTGGCCCGGTTCTTCTCGACGAACCGCTCTAACTGCTCCCGTCGCTCGGCGTTGGCCTTCGCCTTGCGGGCGAGTTGCTCGTCGCGGGCTTTCTTCTCGGTGGTGTACTTGCTGTAGTTGCCGGGGTAGCGGACGAGCTTACCATCCTCAAGCTCCACTATAGAGCCCGCTATGGTGTCCAGAAAATATCGGTCGTGGGAGACGACGAGGATGGCGCTCTTCGCGTTCTTGACGAAGGTCTCCAGCCACTCTATCGCCTGGAGGTCGAGGTGGTTGGTCGGCTCGTCGAGAAGGACGAGGTCCGGTTCTTCCAGCAGGAGGCGGGCGAGCGCCACGCGGCTCTGCTCACCGCCGGAGAACGATCCCACGGGGCGTTTCCACTGCTCCGGCGAGAAACCGAGGCCGGAGAGTGCCGAGGCGGCCTTGGCTCGGTACTCGTAGCCGCCGTCACGCTCGAACTCGGATTGCATGCGGCCGTAGCGTTCCAGAAGCGCGTCCGATTGGTTGTCCGAGAGCCGTTTCTCAAGGTCCGCGAGATCTTTTTCACGTGAGATCAGGGCGGAGAAAGCCGAGATGATCTCCTCTTCCACGGAAAGCCCGCCGCGCTCTCCGGCATACAGGTTCTGCGAGGTCATCCCGACCTTCGCGCCGCCGATACGCTCCACCGAGCCCGCGTCGGGCTCCGCGTTGCCGGAGATGACGTTGAGGAGGGTCGTCTTGCCTGCGCCGTTGCGGCCGATCAGCCCGATCTTCTCCCCGGACTCCACCGCGAGCGTCGCCCCGGAGAGGACCTTCAGGTCGCCCCCGTGGTACTTGACGATGTCCCTTGCGACAATCACCTTCATGACCGGGAGATTATACGACGATGATCCCCTGACGCCGGGGGAGCGCGAGGACATCGAGGCCGGCCTTATCTCCTTCTGCGACCGCGAGTTGGACCTGCTCGGCGACATCCGCGGCCTCGATGTTCTCTACGCCGGCGGCGTCTCGTCCCTCTGGGTGGAAGGATTGAGCCAGCGCATCGGAGACGGCGGCGCTCTCACTGCCATCGAAGCGAACGCGGATCTCGTGGAGCGGGCGCGGGAATCTCTCGAAGACGCAGATCTCCCCGCGCCGATAGACTTCCTCGTCGGCGATGTCTTCGATTTCCCCTTCTCACCCGGGACCTTCGACCTCGTGTACTCGGCGGGTCTATTCCACGAGCTGGACGTGAGGGAGAAGACCGCGGAAGATGCGCTTGCGGCGCTCGTCCGCGCTGTCCGGCCCGGCGGACGCGTGGCGGCGAGCGACTGGGTGGACACGGGCGAGAGTCCACCGCCGGCCGACCTCGAATGGGAGAGGATGGAGGCCGAGGCGGCGCGTTGTATCGGCGGAACGATACTGTACGGCATCGGGGCGCCGGGGCGTCTGATCCGGCTTCACGAGAAAGGCCTCCACGACGTTCGGTGGCAGGTTTCACCCTCGCATCCTCTACGCTACCTGGACAAGATCATGCTCTCCGAGCCTGACGAGCCCGTGGAATATGTTTCCCTTGCCGGCGACACGCGGCGGAGGCTTCTCGCGCGCCGCAGGACCCTGAAGGAGCGCATCCGGCGCGAGGGTTATGATCGGCCGGCCACGCTGTATGTTGAGGGCCGAGTAGAGCAAAATCTCCCGAACGGATGACGCGCCTTGACGGCGTGGGTAAGATGGCCAAGATTATTCGCGGCGTGAGAGCTAGAGCCGATAGAGACCGATGACCCTGATCGGAGCCCGCTCCATCGAGAAATTCCACGGCGGACGGCCCGTGCTCCGTAGCCTGGAGATGAAGGTGGCGCCGGACGCCAGGATCGGCCTGGTCGGCGGCAACGGCGCCGGCAAGTCCACGCTACTACGCATCCTTGCCGGTCTAGACACCGCCGATGCGGGCGAGATAGTCCGGCGCCGGGGCCTGCGGGTCGCTTTCTTGCCGCAGCATGTCGAGGGCAGCAGGCAGATACCGCTGGAGGTGGTACTTGCTGCCAGGCCGGAGGTCGCCGAGTTAGCGTGCGAGTTGGAAGCGTGCGAGGCGGAGCTTGGATCGCCGGAGATCTCGGCGGACATGCGCCGCATGCAGCGGGTGCTGGAGCGCTACGGGCGGCTGACGCGACGTTTTCAGGAGGCTGGTGGGCGTGGCTTCGAGGGCGAGGCCCGAGGCTACCTCCGGGCGCTGGGCTTTGAAGATGCCGATATGGAGCGTCCCACCTCCGAGCTGAGCGGCGGACAGCGCAAGCTGGCCGCGTTGGCTTCCTGCATGGCGCAAAAGCCCGACGTCTTGTTGCTGGACGAGCTGGAGTCACACCTCGATCCGGGGTGGCAGGAGCAGTTGGAGGGACGGATACGGGGCCTTCAAGGGGGCTGTCATCGTCTCGCACGACCGCTATCTGCTGGACGAGGTGGCGCGGGAGATCGCGGAGCTGGAGGACGGTCGGATCACGACGTGGCCCGGCAATTACTCGGCCTACGCCGTGGCGCGGGAGTTGAAGATGAAGCGCCAGCAGCAGCTCTACGTCGCCCAGCAGAAAGAGATAGACCGGCTGGAGGAGGCGATCCGACGCTTCAAGCTCTGGGCGAGCATGGTGGTAAACGAGCGGCACATCAAGCAGGCCCGCAACAAGCAGCGTCAGATCGACCGGATGGACAAGATCGAACGCCCAGCCCTGGAGCGGCGCAGGATCGGCCTCGAATTTCGCGAGGGCGTCCGGGGCGGGCAGAAGGCACTGGAACTGCGCGGAGCAAGCGTGGCATTCGGGGACAAGCCCGTCCTGATCGGGGTGGACCTCACCGTCGTGCGCGGCGAACGGGTCGGCGTCGTGGGCGCGAACGGCGCCGGCAAGAGCGTGCTGGCGAAGCTGCTGGCCGGAGAACTTCCGCCGACGGAGGGCGAGTGGTGGGCCGGGCCATCCATCCGGATTGGCTACCTCGCCCAGAACTACGAACCGCCGCCCGGAGCGACGCCCATCTCCCTGGTGCGGGACGCGAAGCCGCTCTACGAGGGCGAGGCCGTGAGCCTGCTGGGACGCTTCCTGTTCCGCTACGAGCAGGCGCGTCAGCCAGTGAGCGCCCTGAGCGGCGGGGAGCGCACCCGCCTCGGTCTCCTGCTGCTGATGCTCGGGGAGCCGAACTGCCTCGTCCTCGACGAGCCAACCAACCACCTTGACATAGACTCCCTCGAAGTGCTGGAGGCGGAGCTGGAGCGGTTCCCCGGCACCGTGGTGTTCGTATCGCACGACCGCTACTTCCTGGACCGCATCGCCGACCGCATTGTCGAGGTGCGCGACGGCGAGGTTCGTTCCCACACGGGTGGATACACCGCGTACCGGGAATCGAAAGGGAAGCTGACCTCCCGCGTCTGATAGCCTCTGGAGGAGACTGTACCCTGAAGTTGAAAAGAGGGACGAGCGCATGACGCAGCCGATAGAGCTGTATTTCTGGCCGACACCGAACGGGAAGAAAGTTTCCATCTTCCTCGAAGAGGCCGGGCTTCCGTACAACATCGTGCCGGTGAACATCGGGGAGGGCGACCAGTTCGATCCCGAGTTCCTGGAGATCAGCCCTAACAACAAGATGCCGGCTATCGTGGACCCCGACGGGCCTGACGGCGAGCCCATGTCCTTCTTCGAGTCGGGTGCGATCCTGATCTACCTGGCGGACAAGATGGGCCGCTTCCTGCCGCAGGGTATAAGGGAGCGTTACGAGGTCCTGCAATGGCTGATGTTCCAGATGGGTCACGTTGGACCGATGCTCGGACAGGCCCACCACTTCCGCAAATATTCTCCCGAAGAGGTTCCCTACGCCATCAAGCGGTACACGGACGAGGCGGCCCGGCTCTACGGTGTGATCGACGGCCGCCTTTCGGAGGCCGAGTACGTCGCCGGTGACGAGTACACCATCGCGGACATGGCGATCTACCCGTGGCTCGTCTCGCACAAGGATCAGGGGCAGAGCATGGACGACTACCCCGACCTGAAGCGCTGGTTCGAACAGATCGAAAGCCGTCCCGCCGTGCGGCGCGGCATGGAGGTCGGACAGGAACTGCGCCAGCCGCTCAACCGCGATATGGACGACGAGACCCGTGAAACACTTTTCGGCAACCGGGGGAGAGGGTAGTTACCGTTCCAGCACGATGGTGACGGGGCCGTCGTTGACGAGCGCCACGTCCATCATCGCGCCGAAACGCCCTGTCTTCACGCTGGCGACGCCTTCCTCGCAGAGTTTCTCGCAGAAGTAATCGAAGAGGGGTTCAGCCTGCTCGGACAGGGCCGCCCGGATGAAGCTCGGGCGGTTGCCCTCGCGGGTGTTGGCGAGAAGGGTGAACTGTGAGACCGCGAGAACTTCACCCCCGGTATCGTTTACGTTCAGGTTCATTTTTC
>JACCTS010000603.1 GCA_013812245.1 Rubrobacter sp. | reverse complement strand
CGAGGCCGGACATCGAGGCGCTATCGCGCAACACTCCGCTCTCTGAGCTGGCGGAAGCGGCTGCCTTCGGACGCTACACGCGCTACCCGTTGTATGAGGAGGATCTGGATCACGTCCTGGGCGCGGTTCACGTCAAGGATCTCTTCCGGGCTGCTGGCGAGGACCCCGACGGCTTCGATATCCGCGAGATCATGCGCGAGTGCCTCGTCGTTCCCGAGAACAAGCCGATAGAGCAGCTCCTGCGGGACTTCCAGAGCCGTAAGCTCCAGATGGCGATAGTCATAGACGAGTGGGGCTCTGTGGAGGGGCTTATCACCATAGAGGACGTGCTGGAGGAGCTCGTCGGCGAGATTCAGGACGAGTTCGATGAGGACGAGGCCGCCATAGAGCAACTCGGCGACGACATCTACGCCGTTGACGGCCGCATCCCCATAACCGACGTAAACGACCGCTTCGACCTCGACCTGCCCCACGAGGACTTCGACACCATAGGCGGCTACGTGTTGGGCTTCCTGGGCCGCCCCCCCGAGGCCGGAGACACCGTCGAGACAGAAGGCGCCACCCTCACCGTCAAGAGCGTGGACGGCCCTCGTGTTTCGGTGCTCACGCTGCGCCGGGCGCTGGAGGCGGACGGCACATAGAGCATCTGTCGCGGTAGTTGGCCCATCGGACGGTAACGCAGCGGCCGAAGACCCCTCGGGCGTCCCGACTTCTTAAGGATCCATCAATCCTTCCACTCCACGCTTTGCAGCAGTTCTTTCGCATTCGGCACGAATGCGTCCGCCTCGGCAGCCGGGCTCTCAATGGACACGACGACCGTCTCATCGTCGGCTTGCAACACGACTATCCGGTTTCTCCATCCCTCGACCAGGTAAAAAGAACCGTAACCGTTGATGCTATCCTGGTTGCTCGAGAGAAAGAGCGGTACGCAAGAGCCCGCCGCGCATTCCTCGGAATCGAGCTCCGGCGTCGAAGTGACCTCGATGTCGAGTTGCGTGCCGGCCACGCCTCCAACCTCTACTTCCTCCTCGCCGGTGACGTTCAGGTGGGGGTGGTCCTTGAGCCAGGCGACCAGGTTGTCGGGCGCGGGCGAGGCGTTGCTCTCTACCGGGTCCCGTGGGTCGAGAATCTCTCCCACGCTGAGGAAAGTGAGGAGGCTGTCATCACTGTCATCTTGCCTGAGTACCCATGCGTCGTTCGATTGAACGTAGTTTGCCCATCCCAGCTCCGTCGCGGTCAAGGCCAGATCGGGCCGGTCCAGGGAGGAGACCTCTTCTCCGATGGGAAGCTCGTAGTAGGGCCAGCCTACGGTATCAAGCACCACTTGTGCTTGCCTGAGTTCGGGTTCGTACGTCGTGTTGACAGAAACAACGACTTGCTCCTGCCCTACGTCCTGGACGATGATTCGGTACTCGAAATCGAGGTAGTAATCGGTTCCGATCCCGGCGGAGTCCGGGAATAGCTGCACGCACGGGCCGTCGCAGTCCGCCGGGTAATTATCCGGCGTAGAAGAGACGACGACATCGAGCTGTGTAGCGTCCAGGCCGCCTATGGTCACCTTCTTTTCCTCCAAGATGTCCAGGTGCGGGTGATCTTTGAGCCAGCCGACCAGGTCATCGGGCGCGGACGAGGTGAGGAGATCGGTCGGGTTCTGCGGGTCGAAAATTTCCTCGGAAGGCTCGTAGACCTCGGTGACGTTCACAAAGTCGATTTTGAAAACCTTCTCTATTCCCAGGCTATTCTCTGTCTCTCCGGAGTAGACTTGCCACCCATCGTCCACGGTGAAGGCGAGCGACGGCGAAAACAATCCAGGGAAGAACGTGCCAGGATCAGGAATCGGTCCAGCCGGTCCCACGGGCCGAGCTCCCACACGAACCCGCCGGCCCGGTTGGGGACCTGATCCGTACCCGGAATAGCCTCGTTCTGTAGCGTCTTCTTCGTGTTGAAGTGCCTGTGAAACCGTTGCATCTCTTCGCTCCTGTTCTCTGGCAAGGTGGGGGCGTCGGGGTTCCAAACCCGAAGAACCCGAAGAACCTGAAGGGTCCAAGTGGCGGATAACCCTCATCCCTCCGGCTCGACCTGAGCCGAGCAAGTTATGGGGAGGGAAATCCGGTAAGTTACCGGAGTCCGGTGCTCTGCCAGTTGACTCTGCCAGTTGAGCTACATCTCCCGAAAACGCGGGCGAGTTGTGCGATCAGAGTGTGCTTGCGCACGCAGGGCGTTCAACCCTGTCCAAAGAGGTAACCTGACCACTCCGGCCCGCCGGAGAAGAATACCAGAAGGACGCACGAAGTCCAGATGAGAAGCGGGAGGCCGCAGGACTCTCACCTGCACGGCTTGCGCCGTACCGTGCCCCGATAACCCTCGATCCCTCCGGCCCGGACGAACCGGGCGAGTCCGTGGGCGAGGTTCACGCGGCTCGCGCCGCAACACGGCACCCTGTGGACGTTGCCTCCCGTCAAGATGCGGGCGAGTGGTTGCCGCCGGGATCTTGGGAATGATAACCTGACCGCTCCGGCCCGCCCGGACATCGTAGCACAGGCGATTCAAACTCAGCGATGCGCCGCCTCTCTTGCTACCATTGCGCGGATGTTTGTCCAAGAGATCCCCAGATATCCACGCTCTTGACCGGTAACGGACACGAGCGTGGCATCGAGGCTCTGACGAGCGGCGCGATGGCTTCCGTGTGGGAGTGGACGAAGCGCAGGATCCCCTCCGGCATGGAAATCTTCGACGCCCACGCCCACATCGGGGTCGACATCGACGGCCGGACGATGACCGGCGATGGGATGCGCGAGCGGATGCAGGCCGCCAGTATCGTGAAGAGTATCGTCTTCCCCCTGAACGACCCGAACGCCCGCGACGATTACTCGGGGCCAAACGACGTCGTCTGGAGCGCCTACGAGGAGCAACCGGACCTCTTCGTCCCATTCTTCCGGCTCAACCCGCACCTCGACTACGACAGGGAGTTCGCCCGGTGCATCGAGCGGGGATTCGAGGGATTGAAGCTGCACCCCGTGTCGCAGGAGTTCGAGCTGGACGATCCGAAGGTGGTGCGGCTCTTCGGGATGGCGGCGGAGGTGGATCTTCCGGTCCTGATCCATGCGGGCTTCGCCATGCAGCGTATAGTCGAGCCGCTCCTGCCGACGGTCGAAAAACATCCGAACCTGCGCCTGATCCTTGGTCACGCCGCGATGGTGGAGACGCTTGAGGCCGCGCGGCGGTTCGAGGGGCATCCGAACGTGCTTTTCGAGACCTCGGTGGTGCAGGCCAAAGACCTCTACGTCCTCTTCTGCTCGCTCGACCCAGGGCGCATCAGCTACGGCTCGGACATCCCGTATGGCGACTATCCTTCGACCCTGCACGCAACCCTGGCCGCCGTCGACGCGGCAGGCGTCCCGGAGGAGCACATCCCCGGCATACTCTCAGGCAACATCCGTCGGTGGTTCGGGTGACGGAACAGCCCGACATCCAGTTGCGAACGGGGCATCTGCTTCGGGTCCACGGCTATCTGAACATGGCGATACTGTCCATGTGGATGCGGAGCCCCCGCGCGGACGTGCTGATAGGTATGGCCGAGGCCAGCGCCAGGGGCGAAGGACCCGGCGGGTCCGACGAAGAACTTCTGGAGAAGGTGCGCGCCCTGATCCGTGAATCCCGCGAATACTTCGCAGACGACGACTTCCCGCCAGCCATTGGCCGGATGCGTGTCGCCCAGGATCTCACCGCCCTGAGCATCGTCCGGCTGGCCGGAGAGTAGCATATTGCGCGACCCGTCCGCCAGCCTGCCAGAGGACGCGCCGCTGGCGGCCGCGTCACGGGGTTCCATGGTCGAGAGCGTCCACCGGGGCCGGGTCGCCGTCTGTGACCCTGCGGGCGAGATCCTGGACGCCGTCGGAGACCCGGACGGATACGTCTATCTGCGGTCTTCGGCCAAGCCGTTTCAGGCGTTGCCGCTCTTACTCTCGGGAGCCGCCGACGCGCTGAAGCTCTCGGACGAAGAACTGGCCGTCGCCTGCGCTTCGCACAACGCCGAGCCCAGGCACCTCTCCGCCGTCCGTTCCATCCTGCGGAAGGCCGGGCTCTCGGAGGACGACCTTCAGAGCGGCGCCCACCCGCCGATGTACGGTCCGGCGGCGGCCCGGCTGGCACGGAGCGGGGAAGAGCCCCGCCCCATCCACGGCAACTGCTCAGGCAAGCACGCCGGGATGCTGGCCCTGTGCGCCCACGAAGGCTGGGAGACGACAGGTTACCGGAAGCTGGATCACCCGGCGCAGCAGAAGATACTTGGCGCCGTCGCCGGCATCTGCGGCGTGGAGCGGGACGAGATCCTCGTGGCCGGGGACAACTGCGGCGTCCCGACCTTCGCCATGCCGCTGAAGAACCTCGCCATCGGCTTCGTCCGCCTCGCCACCGGGAATGAATTGTTCGGAGAGCTGAGAGAAGCGGCGCTCCGCATCCGGGACGCCATGCGCTCGAACCCCTTCATGGTCGCCGGAACGGGCCGATTCGATACCGGACTAATACAGGCCGCGGACCTCGTCGCCAAGAGCGGGGCCGAGGCCGTGTTCGCGTGCGGGAGCCCGGAAGGGTGGGGGATGGCGATCAAGATTTCAGACGGTACGGGAAGGGCCGTGCGGCCCGCCGTCCTCGCGGCGCTCTCCCGGCAAGGAATCCGGGACATCGGTGGTGAGACCTCAGAGCTAAAGGATCTGCACGGCGAAAAGGTTGGAGAGGTAGCAGCCCTCACCTGAACTGATGCAGGAATTATTGTCGGGCGTGATCCGTGTCATGCGTCGTGCCGGTGATCCGCGAGGACTTCGTCGATTACGCGCCGGGCCTCTTCTGCTTCCAAGGAATTGTTGTCGACGTGTCCGGCGAGTGTGATCAGGGCCTTCCACAGCGTCCAACCACGCCCTCGCGCCCAGGTTGCCTCATCTAGCTGAATTGCCGTGCGGAACGCGTCCCGGCTTTCGCCTTCAAAGAGAGTCCACGCAATCGCCAGATCGCACGAGGGATCGCCCACGCCCGAAGTCCCGAAGTCGATGACGGCGCTCAAACGGCCATCCTCGACCAGCAGATTCTCCCAGGCGATGTCTCCGTGGAACCAGACGGGTGAGCCGTGCCACGTCGCCGCGAGCGCCGCTTCCCACACCGCATTCGCGGCCTCGGTATCGATCTCACCTTCGAGGGCGATTAGCGCCTGCCGGGTTTCGCCATCATAGACCCTCAACGGCCCGCCGCGAAAGAAGTTGTGCTGCCCCGGCGGTGGTCCATCGGCGGGGTTTATCCGGTACAGAGCAGTCAGAAAATGAGCCAGCGTGGTCGCAAACTGCCGCAAATCGGCGATACGCTCGACCGTCGCGGTCTCGCCTTCGAGCCAGCGGTAGACGGACCACTGCCAAGGATAACCTTCGGCCGGTGTTCCCTTCGCCAGAGGTACGGGGATCGGCAGCGGAAGGAGCGGCGCGAGTTTCGGCAACCATCTATGTTCCTTCTCCACCTGTTGCGCGTACGACGCAGCGCTCGGTAGCCGCACCGTCATGTGCGCGCCGAGATGGAAGGTTTTGTTGTCCCATCCGCCGACCTCGACCGGCTCTATGGGAAGGTCCGCCCACTGCGGGAACTGCGTAGCGATCAACCGGCGCACGAGCGATACGTCGATGTCGATCCTGTCAGCGTGCATTCTGACTCTCTTCCGTCGTCCTCGACCATCGCATCCGCGTCTAGCGTACACGCTCCAGGCAGCGATCCAATCGGGAACGGTAGCAGTTCATGATGCGAGAAGACGGGTGAGGGCGAACCCTAGGTAGACCGCGCCGAGGCTCGCGGCGAGTTGTCCGAAAACGTTGAGCAGCGATGCCGCTGCCTGTCCGTTCGTCAGGAGGCGCAACGTTTCGTAGCTGAAGGTCGAGAAGGTCGTGAAACCTCCGAGAACTCCGACGGTCAGGAAGAGGCTCGTCCCCAAAGAGAGTCCTCCTTGCTCGAACAGGCTGAGACGAGACCGATGGCCAGCGATCCCAGCACGTTAACCGCGAAGGTGCCCCAGGGAAAACCGACGCCGAGCTGAGCGTAGAGCCATCCGCTCACCAGGTAGCGGCCTCCGGCACCGATGGCGCCGCCAGCCACGACCAGCAACAGGTTCGTCATCTGTCCTTTCTCCTTTCGCCAACACCCGTAGCGCGGCCGGTCCGGCATGGAAAAACCTCTACCGGCGGCCGGAGACGCGAGTAGAGGCCATCAGCGTCGAGCGCGGTTGTGGCGAGCCTCATCGTCTGTTTCCCAGTGTATCTTTACCTTGCGAAATGTAGCAACCTTGCGCAAGCAGTGCTCTGTGGAGATGATCCAGCGTCGCAACGGGATGTGCTATAACCCTCTCGAAGAACACTACGGGATGCAGGGAGCCGCAGGCCGGGCGTTTGTGGCGAGGCGCATCGCAGGGCGCTTTAATTCGCGGGGTATGCGGAGCATGGAGCTTACCCCGGAGATCCTGGAAGCCTGCTACCGGGCTGGAGCCTTCCCGATGGCCGACGGGTACGGCGGGGTCGAGTTCTACCGCTCCGACCCGCGCTCCGTGCTAGAACTGGACGCTCTACATGTCTCGAAGTCGCTCGGCCGGGTACTTCGCAAGGGCGTCTACGAGGTGCGGATAGATCAAGCCTTCGAGGGCGTCATCCGGGCGTGCGCCGACCGGGAAGAGACCTGGATAGACGCCGGGATCATCCGCTCTTTCACGCGCCTGCACGAGGCGGGCATGGCGCACAGCGTCGAGGCCTACCGCGAAGGCGCGCTCGCGGGCGGGCTCTACGGCGTTTCTCTGGGCGGCGCGTTCATGGGTGAGTCCATGTTCAGCCGCATGAGGGACGCCTCGAAAGTCTGCCTGGTCCATCTCGTCGAACATCTCAAGGAGAGAGACTTCGCGCTGCTCGACTGCCAGATACAGAACGATCATCTCGCCCGGATGGGAGCCGTCGAGATTCGAGGGCAGGAATACCTTCGCCGCCTCGATCACGCCCTGCGCCTTTCCCGAACCTTCTTGTGAACCCCACGAACTGGCATGGATCAGACGCACCTGCTATCCACGAAAGCTGTTGGGCGTCTGTGCCGACGATTCAAGGAGTCCGGTAAACGGAACCGTAAGGAAATCCCAGAGTCCAGAACCGTATGCCTGGGCGCAAGCCGGTAATGAACTTCGTGCCTGTTCGGGCCGTACGCGGGCGGCCAGGCGCTCTACTACACGACTTACGCCAGCGGCGAGGTCCGGCACAGCTCGTACTCCGGGGCCTGGCCTATCTCCCAACGGCTATGGGGCTGGGGCTGCGTGTTAAGCTAGTCTCATGGACAATACATATATCAACCTTGAGTGGCGACCTGAGTTAGAGCGGCCCGTGCTCGTGGCCGGTTTTACCGGCTGGAACGACGCGGCGGAGTCGGCGAGCGTCGCGGTCGGAGCGCTGTCGGACTCGTGGGAAGCCAAACAGTTCGGCAGATTCGACGGTGAGGAGTTCTTCGATTTTCAGGCCACGCGCCCGCAGGTGCGGCTGGTGGATGGCGTCACGCGCCAGATAGAGTGGCCGGAGAACGCGCTCTCCGCCGCATCCGGGGAGACCGGCGAACGAGGCATGGTTCTGCTCTCCGGCCCTGAGCCGAACTTTCGCTGGCGCTCCTTCTGCACGGCGGTGGTGGACTTGGCGCGCGAGCTGGAGGTCGAGTTGGTGGTCACCATGGGCGCCCTGTTGGCGGACGTGCCCCACAGCCGTCCTGTAATGGTCTCGGCCAACGCCCAGGACCCCGCCCTGGTCGAGGGCCTGGATCTCTCGGCTTCCCGCTACGAGGGACCGACGGGCATCACAGGCGTCCTCCACGGCGTCTGCGCCGAGCAGGGCCTGCCCTCGGTCAGCTTCTGGGCATCCGTGCCGCACTACCTGCCGTCGGTGCCTTCGGCCCCTGCGGCCCTGGCCCTTCTTGAGAGTTGCTCGAACCTCCTCCAGGTGGGGGTGGATACCTCGCAGCTCGAACATTCCGCCGAGAGCTACCAGGAACAGGTCTCCGCCGCCGTCTCCCAGGATTCGGACCTCGCAGGCTACGTCAGGATGCTCGAAGAACGCTTCGACTCTCAGGCCGGTGACGCCAGAAACCTCCCCACTGGCGACGATCTGGCCGAAGAACTTGAGAGCTTCCTCCGGGATCAGCGGCGCGAAGAGGAGTAGGTTACAGGCTTCGAGCCTCAACTCTTTCTGCTACGGGTAATACGTGCCGTCCAGGTCTTTCGATTCATAATGGCCGTAGCGGTTGAAGAAGTAAATCACCTCGTCTCAGCTTTGCCTGGAGCGGGCATGGTTGATCAGGTTCTGGATCGCCCGGTGCATAGCGCTCCAGTCAAATTCCGCCAATAGTATGTAACCGCGCAGGATGTAGAAATCACCTTCTCTTATCAACGGTGCCAGACTCCCGACGAGGCCGCAACGAAGTCGAATGTCTCTGCGCCTTCACTCCTACCTCGCCGATGTCCACGTAAGGATGTATGACGAGGTCATGCGGATCGTCGGGGTAGGCGTCCACGTCCGCAGAATAGATGCCTTTGATTTCAAGGCTTATTCGTTACCGCTGCAAACCGACGCTGCCTACTCATCGCTGACGGCTGAAGCCTAACTAACCCCGTGTGCAGGTTTTTCTCCGAACGGTTGAATAAAGCGCGGAACCTCCCTACGCTCGGTGGCCTCCAATCCTACCGAAGCTAGAAGGAGGTTCCGCTCTCGTAGATCTTAGCACCTTCATC
>JACCTS010000600.1 GCA_013812245.1 Rubrobacter sp. | reverse complement strand
CGGCCTCCACGTTCGGCATCCTGACAAAGTTCTTCAGGTGCTGCTCTCCGGCGTAGCCGAGGCCGACCACCCCTACACGCAGTGGTGATTCTTCTGTCCGCAAGTGACTCTCCAAACCGTTCTTCTTTCTACCGCGGCTCTACTGCAGCGGGTCCGTGTGCCCGTGGACGGGCGGAGCTCCTGCCGTCGGGGCAGCCCAGCGGACGGCGTTGGCTATGACGCGCAGCACGTCCGGGTTGTGGTAGGAGGGGTTCTCCTCATGGCCGGGGCGGAAATAGAAGATCCTGCCGCGCCCCCGCCTGTAGCAGAGCCCGCTCCTGAAGACCTCTCCTCCACCGAACCAGCTCACGAACACGAGCTCGTCGGGCTCGGGCACGTCGAAGGGCTCCCCGTACATCTCCTCCTCCAGCTCTACGTACTCCCCGATGCCCTCGGCTATGGGATGTCCCGGCGCGACGACCCAGAGATGCTCCGTGTCGTCGTGGCGCCACTTGAGGTCGCAGGTCGTGCCCATCAGCTTCTTGAAGATTTTCGAGAAGTGCCCTGAGTGGAGCACGATGAGGCCCATGCCACCGATCACCCGCCCGTGGACCCGCTCGACCGTTTCGTCCGCCACCTCGTCG
The DNA here is from genome assembly GCA_013812245.1 of Rubrobacter sp. GTDB lineage: Bacteria > Actinomycetota > Rubrobacteria > Rubrobacterales > Rubrobacteraceae > JACDGB01. The sequence continues at coordinate 2,085 of JACCTS010000600.1, read as the reverse complement.
TGGGCTTCGTGCCCCCACCAGAGAAGGACGTCGGTGGAATCCAGGGCCTCTTGCGTCAGCCCGTGCTCCGGTTCGTCGAGGGTCGCGGTGCGCACCGTGAATCCCTCTTTCTCCAACGCCGGCGCGAGGACCGCATGGATGCCGTCAGGGTAGATGCGGGCGGCCTTCCCGTCTTCTCTCTCGTGCCGGTATTCGTTCCACACCGTTACACGCAGCGTGTCCGCCAAATCTCTATCCCTTCATTCCCGGGTCATCACCAGCAGCGATCGACCGTGCCGGTCGCCGGTACCGTTCCACTCTCTCTATCCTACCCATTCTCACCGAGAGCGCATGACGCCGGTACGGACGCCATCCGCTGGCCCCTCGGGCACGGTAGCGTTGGCGTGCTCGCGAAAGTCAGGCCGAAAAGCAACTTCGGCGGCCCGCTCCGGTGCCTGCGCGCTCCCCGCCGGTAGCCGCGTCTCCCCACGAGGGGCGGTTACTCGTGGATCACCCGGAACCGCTCGCACACCAGCGGCATGCCGAGGGTCGGTTCTTTGTCTATCCGCGGCAGCGTGCGGGAGAAGAAGCTCCAGTGCGCCTCCCGCCAGTACTCCAGGGACCGGTCACCCTCTCCCTCGTCGCGGGCGAAGCGGGCGTCCACCTCGTCGTAACGGCGTACCTCCACCCCGGTCGCCTCGATGATGCACAGTGGCTCGCCGTTTCCGTTCAGGATGATGGACTTGTGTCCCACTTCGGTGATCGGCTCATCCTCGGCTTCGTACTCCCACAAGGCCGAGCAGGTGGCGGTCTTGGCGCCGTTGACGACCAGGGCGCCCAGCCGATCAGCCATCTCGGGGCCGTCGCCGAAGCTCTCCGCCGTGTATTTTTCATCCCGAACCGGCGAGTCGGCCGGAAGCGTTGCCAGGTAAGATCGCCAGTACCTCTCTATCCTATCTTCGGCCATCGCCGCGCTCCTCTATCGCTGGACTCGGAGACAGGCCCGTAGTCGGCTATCGTATTCCCTCCGGCAGGGCGTCGGCGTGGGCGGAGATGAGATCGCCCACCATCGCCTCTATCTCGTTGAGAGACAGCACGCTGGATGCGTGACGGTCGAGCATGGCGGCGTGGTACACGTAATCCCGGCGTCCGTCGAGCGCAGCCCGCACCGTGAGGTCCTGCACCGCCACGTGCGGCGCGCAGTGGGCCGCAAGCTGCGGAGGCAACTCGCCGTGGAAGCAAGGTTTGAGGCCAGTCCCGTCCACGGCGGTCGCAACCTCCACGCAGCAGCCGTCAGGGAGGTTGGTCACGAGCCCGGTGTTCTCTACGTTGGCGTAGACCACGCGCGGCTCGCCGGTGAGGAGCGAGTGGATGATGAGCGAGCCGTACTCCACGCTGCGCTCCAGCGGGAAGGTCTCGCCGGCGAGTAGCTTGCGGCGGGTTTCGGCGTACTCCAAGAGGTTCTGCTCGCTACGCCGCACGTACTCGTCCACCGGAACGTCGTAGCGGGAGATCAGGTCGTCGTCCCGCAGGAAGTACGGGGTGTACTCGGCGTTATGCTCGCTCGACTCGGTGACGAAATATCCGAAGCGGCGCATCAACTCGAAGCGCACCCTGTCCCTGCCGTAGACCTCCGGGTCCTCCATCGCGGCGAAGAGGCGTGGGTAGGCGTTCTCGCCACCGTGCTCCAGCCGGGTCAACCAGACGATGTGGTTGATACCGGCCCCCTCGTACACGAGCTCCTCGTGCGGCACGTCGATATAAGCGGCGACCTCCCGCACCGTGTACGGCACGTTGTGACAGAGGCCGACGACGCTAAGATCGGGAAAGGCCCGGTACACCGCCCAAGTCAAGATGCTCATGGGGTTGGTGTAGTTCAGGAGGAGCGCGTCAGGGCAGAGCTCCTCCATGTCGCGGGCCAGGTCCAGCATGAACGGGATGGTACGCAGGCCCCGGAAAATGCCGCCGACACCCATCGAGTCGCCTATCGTCTGCTTCAGGCCGTATCGGCGTGGGATCTTGAAGTCCGTGAGCGTCGCCTGGTGCATCCCGATCTGGACCATGTTTATAACGAAGTCAGCCCCGTCGAGCGCGGCCCGCCGGTCG
>JACCTS010000594.1 GCA_013812245.1 Rubrobacter sp. | reverse complement strand
AATGAAGTTGACCCATCCCGCGATGCTTGCCCCTTCAAGCGTGAGGCGGGAAGCCGCTCGACAACCAGCACCCTGGCCTCAGAGTCAGAAACCAGTGGGGGTCCAATGTCATTGCACACCGCTATAGAGGGCGGCGATGAGTAGTCCTAACGTCACCTACGCCTCCCGGCCTGACGCCACGCCCGAAGGCGAGCTGTCTGCGCTCTCCGCTGTCTACAGATTCATTCTCGACGCCCATCCAATGAAAGAGGCGGCCCCCGAAAGCCGCTCCGACGACGCGAAAGGATTCAAGAATGTCTCGCGCCAGAGCAAGTCTACCGCATAACCCCCCAGAAGCTCTAATCCTGTTTCGCATCATCGGGCATCGCTCATGGGACGAACTCCAGAGCTGGCACCAAGCTCTGCCGGATAGCCGAATCGAGCACATCCTGTTCGGCATCTACGTCCTGATTATCGAGCCGGGCGGCGCTATGGAGCTCGCCGCGTGAGGCCGGTGGATAAGGTCCTGGAGAGAGCCGAAGGCGTCCGGGAGACGGGCTCCGGCTGGCTGGCGAGGTGTCCCCTGCCGGATCACGGTCAGGGACGCGGGACCGAAACCCAAGCGTGAGTGTCTCCGAAGGTGACGACGGCCGGGCGCTCGTGAACTGCGGGGCCGGATGCGATACGGAGTAGATCGTAGATGCTTTCGGGTTGGAGATGCGGGATCTCTTCGAGCGCAATGGACACGAAAAAGTGTTGCGCTCTTACCCCCCGAAAACAACTGCAACCGTGCAACCCTGCAACCTCAAGAACTATGCCGAAGCGAAGAGCTTACCGGTCGAGTTTTTGCAGGAACAGGGACTCAGGGACCAGAAGTATCAGGGACGACCGGCGGTACGCATCTCCTACAGGGGCGTGGATGGCTCGGAGGAGGCCGTGCGCTTCAGGATCGCCCTGAAGAAGTCCGAGGAGGGCGATGACCGTTTCAGGTGGCGCACCGGCAGCAAGGCCAGGCTCTACGGGCTCTGGCGCCTGGAGAGCATCAGGAAGGCTGGCTACGTGGTACTGGTCGAGGGCGAGAGCGACGCGCAGACGCTCTCGTATCATCGTATCCCGGCTCTAGGGATTCCGGGCGCGAACAACTGGAAAGCGGAGTTTGCCGAACACCTGGACGGCATCGAGAGAGTCTACGTTGTCATAGAGCCCGACCAAGGCGGAGAGACCCTCCGGGACAAGCTGGCCGGGTGTGAGGCCGTCAAGGATCGCCTGCACATCGTGGAACTAGGGAAGCACAAGGACGCGAGCGGTCTCTACCTATCGGAGCCCGAAGCCTTCAAGGAACGGTTCACGGACGCACTGAGGAACGCAACGCCCTGGCGAGAACAAGAACGGCTAGAGCTGGAGGCGACGTCACGCGAAGCATGGGAGGAGTGCCGAGAGCTGGCCGAAGCTCCGAATATCCTGGAACGTTTTGCCTGTGAGCTGGCCCGCTCCGGCGTCGCCGGCGAGTCGAGGGTCGCGAAGCTCCTATATCTGGCCGTTACAAGCCGGTTCCTACAGCGTCCGGTGAGCGTAGCGGTTAAGGGGCCGTCTTCGGGTGGCAAGAGCTACCTCACGGAGCGGGTGCTCGGTTTCTTCCCGGAGAGCGCCTACTATGCCCGCACGGCCATGAGCGAGAGGGCTCTAGCGTACTCCGAAGAGCCGCTCCAGCATGGCTTCCTGGTTCTCTACGAGGCCGCCGGCATGAATAGCGACTTCGCAACCTACCTGATCTGCTCTCTCTTATCCGAAGGGCGCTTGAGCTACGAGGTGGTAGACAAGACATCCGAGGGATTGAAGCCGCACGTGATCGAGCGGGAGGGACCAACCGGGCTGCTGGTCACTACTACGGCCGTGAAGCTCCACCCGGAGAACGAGACCCGCATACTCTCGCTCACCGTCACGGACACCCACCAGCAGACCCGAGACATCATGGCTTCCTTGGCGAGAGAAGCCGGAGCAACTCCGCCGGACTTCGCTTCCTGGCACGCCCTGCAAGAATGGCTAGCGGCGGCGGAGCACCGCGCCACGATCTCTTACTCCGGCGCGTTGGCAGAGACCGTACCGCCCGTCGCCGTCCGGCTGCGAAGGGACTTCGGCGCTGTCCTTAACCTGATACGGGCGCACGCCATCTTGCATCAGGCGAGCCGGGAGCGGGATGGAGACGGCCGCATAATCGCCACCCTCGAAGACTACGCCCACGTCCGGGAGTTGGTCGCGGATCTCGTCTCCGAAGGCATCGAGGCCACCGTGCCGGCCACCGTCCGGGAGATCGTCGAGGCCTTGCGGAAGATGAACAACGAGAGCGACGAGGCGTCCACCATCGCGGAGCTCGCCAGAGAGCTTGAGTTAGACAAGTCCGCGGCGTGGCGCCGGGTGCGAACGGCTATGGACCGCGGCTACATCAAGAACCTCGAAGACCGCAAGGGACGACCGGCCCGCCTGGTGCCCGGAGATGCCCTACCCGACGATATAGAGATCCTGCCATCACCGGAGCGGTTGCAGGGTTGCACGGTTGCAAGTGATTCGGAGGGGATAGAGACAAACAATTTTTGGCAATGACGTATTTGACTCACCAAAATTCTCGTCAAGACCGTCAACTTTTCTCGTCAGCCGCTCAAATCCCCTTATCTAAAGGATTCCCGCAGTACAAAGCGAAGTGGAATACAATAGTGAGACTTGCGTTGCAACAACGGCGCTTACGTTACGAAAGTGAGGCTGACACGATGGCCGAGCGCAAAGCCAATAACGAACACGACGGCGAGCGTAGCGAAGAACGAAACGACGAGTGGGAAAGGTTCGACTCGTTCGTCAAGAAACTAGCCGCCGTCCCTAAAGAGGAAGTGGACGAGAAGCGGCGGAAAGAGGAGCGAGAGAAGCAGGCAGGGTAAACTCAGGGTCTTTTGCCCCTAAGTAGTACGCGATGCAAGTTTCTTATGATCTCATCTACTCGGGTTCCATCGAGTTCGCCTGTCTTGTCTATTAAGTCCAATTTGTCCAGCGTAACCACCTGTGAAATATTCACCACCGACTGTTCTGGAAGATCGCCTTCGCCGTAGTCAAGAGTGATATTTCCTGTGACCCTGCCACGCTTTAGCTTTGACGTTAAGACACAACCAACAGCCGTTCTAACTTTAGTCTCGTTCATGGTATCGCTTTGGACTATGACCACATAGTGCCAGCCAGCAGGCCCTGATCCGTCTTTGGGGCCGAGGTATACATAGTAGATGTCACCCTGCTCGACCAACAAGGCGCTAGTCTTCGCTGTCGAGAACGCGCCCCTGGTAGCCCTTAACGTGTGCCAAGAACTCTTCGTCCTCTTGCTCTAACTCCTCGTCGTAAGCGGCATTGATTTCTTCTGTAAACAGGGCATTATCGTATCTCTCTACGAATTCGATGAGCGACATAGAGTAGAGTTGCTCGCGGCTCACTCCCATAAACCCAGCGAGAGCATCACCATATTTGTCCAGGTTTTCTCTCTCGGCCACAGCCGCAGCGGCCCGCAGTAAAACCCTGCGCCGGGCTTCCGAAGTGGACGTGCCTCTTTTCTTGCCCCCTGGCATGAACGTTGGGGCTCTCCGTGACTGCTCGTAGCCCCGCTCCCAATCCTCGTCCTTGGAGTCTTTGTGCCAGATACCAAGGTCGATGCGTCCCCCGAACTGTAGTGCTTCCGCCATGCTCACCTTCCTCCCTCACTCCCCGTCGATGTAAGAAACATCTGTGCCCGCCAGCATTCGTTTCAAACTCTCCGACTTCAAGCTGGCGCGTTCTAACACCCCAATTAACTCGTCTACCTGCTCGGGGTCCAGTGCTAAGAAGAACTCCTTGATTTGCCTTCCCTCATGGTAACTGATCTTGAGGGTATGCACTATTACCGCGCTTTCGGGTTCGTTTTCGGGATCTGGGCCAAAGATCGGGCGTATATCGGTCAAGACCCGCACGGGGCCATGAACGGTGCGCTCATGCTCGTATTGCAGGTCATTCGCCTTCGCTGATGTGTCAAGCGAATTTATTCCGAGCAACTGAACCAACCGAGCTTTGAAAAGATCACGTTCTACTTCATCGTCAAGCCTCAGTTCTTCCGCACCGCTTTCGTCCATAGCTTCGCAGACAGCCTCCGCGAAATCTGGAATCCCCAACCCCATGCCCTCTCGAAGCGCGTAGAGGGAAACGAGAGTATCCAGCAGCCGATCTAAGTCGCTACGAGCTATGGTGTCAACATTCGACGCAACCCGCGTATGCAAATCTGCACGGTTGACTGTAGGAGATTCGCTTTCAAGCGCCGAAACAAACTCTTGGACTTGTTCTTCGTCAAGCCCGCGAATTTCCGCGAAACTGCGCTGGTACTCCTGTGGAATTCTCAGCCCGGCCATGTTGCTATGATACCCCGCCGTTGGCTTCGCTGCCGGTAAGCTCCGCATACGTCAACCGCCGCCCCGTAACCGAACCGAGCGTCTTTGCGAACCTGTCCTTGTCCTCGCCCTCGCGCTCGTTGAATCGGAACGCTTGCTCGTCTAAGTACCTGAAAAGGTGGTACGGTTCCACGCTCACGTAAGTACCCTTGATCCCGCGCTTCAACAGACTCCAAAAGTTCTCTAATCCGTTGGTATGAACATGACCGTCAACGTACTTTTCGGCGTGATCCACTACGTTGTGGACGTACTCGGGATCAAGCCCACGGTAGGAACGGAGCGCGTCGGTATGAACCTCTGACCCCGGCTCGACGTTCTCCCGTATCTCGACTTGCAGGGTACGGCTCCGCGTGTCCGGGACCACCTTTGTCTTGACCTTGCCATGCCGTTCCAGAAGCCCCATAACGGCCACCTTGCCAGATGCCCCGCGTCCGGTGATCTTCTCTTCCCGCTTCGACTTGTGCATGTTGCGAGCTTTACCGCCAATGAATGTTTCGTCGGCTTCGACCTGACCGGATAGCTTCTCGAACGTCCCGGTCTGCATGGCGAGCCGGATGCGGTGCAGCATGAACCACGCCGACTTTTGTTGAATACCGAGGTCTTTGGCAAGTTCGTAGGAGCTTATGCCGTTCTTGCAGTTGACGAGCAGCCACATGGCGGGTAGCCACTTATCCAAACCCAAAGGCGAATCTTCCATGACGGTTCCGACCTTGACCGAAAACTGTTTCTTGCAGGCGCGGCATTTCCAGACCCGGCGAGACTTCAGGTAGTAGTGTTTTTCATCCAGTACCCCGCACTTCGGGCAGACCGGGCCTTCGGGCCAACGTGCTTTGGCGAAGTACTCTGTAGCAACATCCAGATCAGCGAAATAACGGATGGCCTCTAGGAGAGTTTTCGGCTGTTTTGCAGGGGTTTCCATACCTGAATTATACCACAACTCAAGGGTGAGTCAACTACTTTATTGCCCAATTTTTCTACTCCCGCTGGTTTCAGGGGAGAAAAAGACTTCTCTTCTATACCCTCCGAAAAGGCTGCAACCGTGCAACCACGGTCGAATGGGGAGACGCGAGAGAGGTACGCGCTGTGAACACCCTGGCCCTCTACCACGACCTCAAAGCCCGTGGCGTGATCCTGGAGGCGGACGGCGAAAGCCTGAAGGTTGATGCCCCGGCCGGAGAGCTGACAGACGAGGACCGGGCGGCGCTGATCGAGTTCAAGCCCATTCTCCTCAAGTTCCTGTCCTGGCGAATAGAAGAGGAGCCCGTGCGCCGGACCCAGGCACGATGGGTAGGACCAGGGCTCATACGCATACTCGATCCCTTTACAGGAGAGTGGCACGAGTGGCCGTCCTCGAAGTGTCTGTACGGAGTCGTGGCCGAAGCTGATAGACGAAGAAAAGGAGGGGCTGGGTGAAGGCGACGTTTCCCAGGCTGCCAGCAGACGGCATAATGGCGGGCGCAATCGTAAGGTTCTGCCACGACGTTTCCCGAACCGGAAGGATGGGCAGCATGACGGACCGCCGCAACGAGCGCGACGACGAGCGGGAGAGGATCGAGGACGAACGCCGGCGAGAAGATGAAGAGAGGGATCGCCGCTCTGACCAGCTGAAGGAATCTTGGCGCCGCAACCACCCGAGCGAGGAGGAAGAGGGGAAGGGCCGACCAAACCGAGGGCGTCCGGCATGACCCTCCAGCGCTTCGTCCTGGACTTCCGCACGGGGGAGCTCGTCGTGCGCTGCCTCTACCGCAGCGAGGACGGCCCCGACCCAAACACCAAAGCCCGCCGACGGAGAGAGATATCGGAACTCACGCGGGGTAGTCTGACGGCCGCTCTGGAGGCCTTAGAGGGAGATGCGCAGTTGGTCGGGACTAGCGGGTTCACCACAAGGGAGGATGTTCTTTTGTCCGCAGCCTCACCGCCTACAGCAAGGACACCAACACCAGTGAAGTAGGCCGATGGAAGCCGTTGACGAGGTGCGCGATGACGTGCGGGACCGGGAGATCAGCCGCTTGATCGAGAGGCGCTCCCAAAAAGGGGAGACGGACCCGGAAGAGCAGGAGTAACTTTGGCGTGAGTCCGTGAGGCGCTACAACGCCCGGCAGCAGGAAGAGAACCGCCGGGCCTGGTGCGATTACTTCGAGCGGCTGGCCGGGCCGCGCAGTTGTTGGAGGCAGAGAAGCTGCTGGAAGGAGAAGTATGAACGACTTGGAGAGGCGCCTGGAGAGACTGGAGGCGACCGCGCATGCGCGCTCTTCGGCAGCTTCTCCGGCCAGGGAGCGCATGCGGGAGCATCTGGGCCGGGTAGCGGCCCTCCGGCGCGGTGAGCTGGGCCCGGAAGAGGCGGCCGAAGTGGAGGCCACGGACGATTCCATAAGGCGCCGGATGGCAGAGATCCGAGAGGACCGGGGGGAGGGTGGTCGTTGATGGCCGTTTGTGCGGGCATCAAGCGGAGCGGAGGGCGCTGTACGGCTACCGTTGGACCGGACGAAAGCTACTGTTACCACCACGACCCCGAACGCGCCCAAGAGCGAAGGAGGGCAGATGGGGAGCATGAGACGCCGCCTCAAACGCCTGGAGCGCCTTTCGGAAGACAAGATGATAGTCATACCCCAGCGCGACCGGACGGTTAAGAAGTTCCCGCAATCGGCGCGGGCGGCGGCGTTCACGAACATCATGGACAGGATGGGCGCCGGAGAAGACGCCCCGCCGGAGCACCCGCTAACAGTAGCCGCGAGAAACTCCAGTGATTGCCGGTGGTCGGAGTCGGTCTTCGCTGGAACCGAGGAAGGCGGGAGCGGACCCATCGAGGATCTCTCCGAGTCCTAGCCTGTAACGAGCTTGACGGCACTTAACGGCCGCCCGGGCGAGCGAGAGGGGTCCGGGTAGGCGTAAGATGTTCTGAGATTCGGACGAGCACTAAAGGAGGACCACCATCAAGTCTCAGGCAAAGAGCGACGGGCTGCAGCTGCTTCGGGCCATCAACGCAACCCAAGCCCACGGCCTTGAGGGGACCAGGGTGGACCCAACCAGGGCCGCCCACGAGGCCGGGTTAGACGTGGGCGATGTCGGCTCCGAGCGTTACCACCACGCCTTGGGATACCTCCTCGAGGAGGCCGCGTTGCTAGGAGACGAACACACCGCAACCGAGACGGGAGATCGGCAAGCCCACGGCTACGCGCTCTACTTCTTCACCCGGCGGGCGGTGAAGCTGCTGGAAGGGTAGCAAGAGGAGCATGGGCTTGCTGATATCGGGAAGGCTCGGAGGACGGTACGGGGGGCTCCTGTACCCCAGGGGCAAAAATATTCGGGCCAGCGAAGCCGCTCCTGTTAAGAGTGGCGATCGC
>JACCTS010000593.1 GCA_013812245.1 Rubrobacter sp. | reverse complement strand
TATTATGGGGTGATGCCTGACACCATTACGATCTTCCGCGGCCCGCTGGAGCGGGATTTCGGGCGTGACGCGCTCGAGGATCAGGTGCGCGTCACGGTGGTGCATGAGATCGCACACCACTTCGGTTTCGACGAGGAACGACTGGAAGAGTTGGGGTGGGGATGACGAAGCACGGGGGCTCGGTCAACATCGAACAGCGCATCGAAGCCCCGGCGGACAGGGTCGCCCTCTACGTCGGGAACTTCCGCAACGCCAAAGAGTGGATGGTCGGCGTCGAGAGCGCGGAGAAGACCGGCGAGGACGCCTACCGCCTCGCGCTGGAGAGCCCCGTCGGCAAGCTCCGTCCCGATGTTCTGGTCCTGGAACACGGCAGCGAGAGGGTCCGCTGGACGTACACCTCCACCGTCGAGGGCGGCGGCGAGGTGGTCGTCTCGCCGGATACTAATGGCGGCTGCATCGTCTCCTACACCGGGGACTTCCACCTGAAGGGTCGCTTTCTGGATCGGGCGGCGCGGGCCGTCGGGGCGGAACACTTCGCCCGCCGAAACGGCGAACGCTCGCTTCTGCGCCTCAAGCACCTCATGGAAGCCAGGAGATACGGGTGAGCTTCGGCCTCTTCGAACTCGCCATCCTGCTTTTCATCGTGTTCCTGGTCCTGGGTCCCAAGCGCATCCAGGGCCTCCTCGCCGCGATGGGCCGCGGCGTCCGGGACTTCACCAGCGAGCTCGGTCGGGACAAGGAACACAAAGAGCTGCCGGAAAAAGACAGCAAAGCGGACAAAGGGCTGCGCAAGAAGTAGCCTGACACCCTCCGCAATTCCCTGAAACCCGTTGCCTGAAACCTACAACCCCAACACTACCCGTCCGCCGGGACCGAGGTGGGCGTTGGGGGATGGACGGTCCACGCCGGAGAGGTCTTCGCCAGCACTCACGAGATAGACGCGAGGCTCCTGGACGGCGATGCCAGGGTTGGCGGCGTAAGTCTGCCAGGTGATGCCCTGCCAGGTGAAGGTCAGTATGGCGGGCGGCTCCTCCCCTTCTTCCAGGGCGACGTGGACCTCGGGCTGCCCCAGGTCCCGGGACAGGGAGTGGACGGCCCGTATCTGCTGGGATTCGTTGAAGAGAACCATGCCGGCCCGTAGCCGGTTGGCTGGCTCCGCGAGCCGCCTCTGACGCTCGTACTCCTCTTCCAGCTCTCCCCGAAGGCCGTCTATGGTGGCGCGCAGGTCGGCGGTCTCGGTCTCACGCTCTTCCAGGTCGCGTTGCAGGCCCTCGATCCTTTGCCGCGCATCCCCGGCCTCCCGTTCGAGCGACTCCAGCTCGTGCTCCCTGGCGGCGAGCAGTTGCTCCAGGCGTGAGATCTCCGCGTCCCTACGCTCTATCTCGCGCGCCGCCCGCGCCGCCTGCCGATCTTGATCGTCGCGGTTGCGTCTCCGGCGGCGTTCCTCGTCCTCGAAATCCTGGATGCGCTGGCCGAGTTGGTCCCGCTGCCGTGAGAGGTCTTGCATACGCCGCTCGGCCGTCTCCCTGACCACCCGAGACTCATCCGCCACCAGTTCGGCCTCGGCGAGGCGGTCGTAGAGCTCGCGGATGTGGTTGTTCTTGATTCCGAGCCTCAGCTTCAGGTCCTCGACGCCGAGGATTTCCTCTCCGACGTCCCTCCTCGGGCCGTCCGGTCCGGGCTTCTCGCTGGCTTCCTGGCGCTCCTGCTCCACGTCTGCTTACTCCTCCTTGCGCTTCTCGCCCTGCTGTCTACCGGCCTCCTCCGCCCCCGGGCCCGATTCCTCCTCGCTTCCGGTGCTCTCGCCAGAACTGGCGCCCTCCCCCGCCCCGGCGCTGGCCTCCACCTGGGCCTGGGTCTCTTCGGCTTTCGGAGCTTCGTCGGAGGCAGCAGGCTTCTCATTCTCGTCCTCTTTACCGGCCCCGGAATCCTGTTGCTGCGGTTTTTTCAGGGACTTGCCGGATTCTCGGGCGGCGCGGCGTTCGGCTTTGATCCTCTCCCGCTCCTCGGCGGACATCTTCTTGGGCTTCTCAGCTTCTGACGCTTCCCCGCCATTTTTTTCGGTGTCCGCCTTCTTCGCGGCTTCACCGGTCTTCACCGATTTGCCGGCCTCGCGCGCAGCCCGGCGCTCCGCCTTTATCCGCTCGCGCTCCTCCGCCGAGAGCTTCTTGGGCTTCTCCTCGGCGCCTTCGGCCTTTCCGGCGGTCTCTACATCTCCGGCCTCCGCCGCTTTTTCCTTCTTCTTCGGTTTCTCCTCGCCCTTCTCCTCGGAGGGCTTGGGGAGGCCCGTGATGCCGCTGACCTTCGCGAGAAGCTCTTCGGCCGTGGGACGCTCCTCGACCCAGGCGTGGGCGACCTCGTGATCCCCACCCACCACGAATACGGCCGGACGGGAGTGTTCGCCGTGCTCCTTGCTCTTCTCCAGCAGGCCCCACTGCCGGGAGGTTACCCTTGCGTAGTCGTAGAGGACGTAGGACTTTATGCCGGAGGCACGCGCGAACTCGCGGGCGGCGCCGGCCTCGGCGACGCCGATCCCCACGACCGAGCCGCCGGCCATGTTGATCTCATCCTCCTTCGCCGCCAGCGCCTCGAAGTACCCGACATCGTCCTCGGACCACGGCCGGTAGAAGGCGACCACCACCGGCCCACGCACGGTCCGCATGCTCAACTGCAACTGCCCGCCCTGGGCGCTCGGCAACTGGAACTTCGGGGCCTCTCCTCCTACCTCCGGTACCGCCACGCTCTGCTTGCGTCGCCCGAACATCCGATCCTCCTCGCGCGTGTAAGCTCGTTTTGTCTCCCGCATCTTACAGCCTGAGCGGCGGTTTGACCGGCATTCCGGTCACCACTGCAGGGTCTTGCATTCTGCTATGCTCCTCTTGGAGACCACGTGGGCGAGCAATCGCGTCTTGTGTTCTTTGTGACCAGCCTGGTAGGCGTCCCTACTCCCTCGGCGTCGACGTAGATACCCCAGCACTGGCTTTGCACCAAAAGTCGGGGTGCGGCACTACAAATGGTAGTTCGACTCTGAACAAACCACAATATTATGTAGTCGCTTGTAATTTATGTGCAAGGCCCCCAGCACTCGGACAAATTGTTGTCGTCAACGGGATCATGCACGAAGGCTAGTCTGACCTAGTCTAGCTGCTCGCGCTGCGGAGCCGTACCTGGGCGTACCTCAACGATATGTGGATCGGAAGCAACGACACCTCGCTAGTTATCATCGGGCCATAGCGCCACGCTACTTCCGGCTGCGGCTCCTTGCCCCGAGCAGTGACCGTTGCCTTCACCAAACCCTGCCGTCCAAGGATTGTTGGGCCTCCACAAGGAGGGATTCAACCCTTTCTGGCCAGCTCGGCGCCTTGCGCCGCACCAAATCGGCGGCCTTCTTGAAGGTGGTACCGGCGTAGTGAAGGGGCAGCCTTTCGCGCCAAGCTCCCGGGACGTGGGCGAAGTACTCCTCGACGAAGGCGTGCACGAGCGCCTGGGCATTGTCGCTGCGCAGCAGAAGGTCAGGTGACGCCGCCCTAGCGAGAACGTACGAGAGGCGAGCGACGTCCCACAGCGGATCGTCCCCCACGAACGTGTCGAGGTCAATCAAGGCGACCCTGTCGCCCTCGAGCAGGAGGTGCTCCGTCTTGAGCTCGCCATGGGTCGGTGCGGGAGGGACCTCGTGGAGGCCAGCAACCACAGTACCGAAGATCTCCTTTATTTCGGGCTCCAGTTGGGGACGGGCCAATAGGAGATCCTTCCGCGCTACTTCCAGAAGGGCGACCTCGTTTCGTAAGCGGCGCCGTCGCGGCGGGATAACGTCGCTGAGATGGAGGTTCGCCAAGGCCCTAGCGACCTTGCGCACCGCCCAGGTCGGTTCCTCCTCCTGACGGAGCACATCGTCGAGGGAGATCCCGGAGACCTCCTCCTGCACGACCGTTCGCAGCCCACTCAGATAGGCGATCGGTCTTCCCACGGTGAAAGCCTCGTCCCCCATGCTTGCCCTATCCCACAGCTGCCCGAGCACCCGGTAGGTTTGCTCCGCTCCGAGCACCTGGGAGGTTTGCCCCGCTACCTGTTCGTCGAGGTAGACCTTCGCGTAGTAGTGGTTCTCTTCCTGTCGGCCGGTTGCGGGGTCTCGGGCTCGTACGCTCAACCGCAATGTGGCCCTGGCAGCGACCCGGTAGCGGACCAGCTTGGCGCTCCATGTCTCTACGTGCCAGTCGCCGGGTCCGAGTCGGGCGAGGAGTAGGATCGCCAGTTCCGGTGGCCGCTGCGCCATCAGAACGGAAAGGGCTGGAAGACGGTAGTCGTGGGGAAACACCTGTGCCAGCATGTCGAGCTCTGAAACGTAGAATATTGGCGCGGCCATCGTAGAGGGGTCGGGAACGGGGTGGTTCAGCTCGTACGGACTCAGTTCTTCGAAACGTTGCTGGGCTCGCCCGTCCGCGTACATCAAGCCAGTAATCCGCCGTCTACCACCACCCTCCTGGCCACCCTCGCCCAAGCGCAAGGTGTATTGCACGATGCAGCGGCGGCGGCGTTCGTCCACTGACCTAACCTCGCACTCCAGTACTCGGGAGGCCGTCCCATCGAAAGGCCGAAGGTACCTCTGGAGTATCCCCTTCATCAACTCGGGATCGGTGGCGGCCCCAAGATGAGGATAGAGAGGGCCAGACGAGATGGCCCTGCCGCTCGGAGGGTCTGCGGGTTCTTGCGGTGTCTGTGGCCGAGGGGCCGGAAGCGTGGGCGGAGAATCGGAGCCGCCCAGGCGCCGGCGCACCAGCATCGGCACCGCCCGCACCGTCTGTTTCCACCCGTTCGCCCGTAGGTGGTCTCTCAACTTATCCATGAGGCTCCCCGCCCAATCTCAAATCCGTCTCCAGTCCGGTCATCTCTGTCAACCGTACCCCGCAGACGTTAAGCGGAGATTGGAAGTACGTTAGAACTCGCTAATATGGTTCTTATGTAAGGTCAAGAGGTACCGGGTATCCTTTGGGGTGTCCGGCCCAGTCTTTGCCGAGCGGGGAGATCGGAATGGAAGACAACGATCGCAAGAACGTCACCGTGTGGGAGGCTGCCGAGTATCTCGGCCTCAGCCGCACGACGGTCCAGGAGATGGTGGATGATGGGGTGCTTAAGGCCGACAGGTTCGCTGGCGCAGTCCATATCCCCCGCGAGGAGGTAGAGCGCATCGAGCGCGAGACCGCCCCGTGAACCATCATTCCTCCAAACAGCCGCCGGCCTTAGCGCGGGATCCTTCGCAAAGGCCGGGGTTTGTCGCCCCGGCCCGTCGTTTACTGCACGTTTATAATGTTACTTATTGTCCATTAGTAGCCTTGCGACCTATAGCGGTGTGCAATGACATTGGACCCCCACTGGTTTCTGACTCTGAGGCCAGGGTGCTGGTTGTCGAGCGGCTTCCCGCCTCACGCTTGAAGGGGCAAGCATCGCGGGATGGGTCAACTTCATT
>JACCTS010000591.1 GCA_013812245.1 Rubrobacter sp. | reverse complement strand
CCGGCAAACGAGATAGTGGACGAGATGATGCAGAAGATACTGGGCGACTCCGTGGATTTCTCCGGCTCCGAGGTGGCCGTTATTGTCAATGGCATGGGCGGCACGCCCCAGATGGAACTTTACATAGCCTACGCGCATATCAAGGATGTCCTCGACGGTGAAGGCGTGGATGTGTGGCGGATGCCATACGTCGGGGACTACATGACCTCGCTTGAGATGGCGGGTTTCTCCATCACGCTCCTCAAGCTCGACGACGAGATGAAGAACTACCTCGCCGCACCTTGCGACGTGGCGGCCGGACGACCTTTCTAAGAAGGGAGAGCGAGTTGCAAGCGTACATAGCTGAATTCATCGGCACGATGATCCTGATCATCCTGGGCGACGGGGTGGTTGCGGGCGTGCTGCTCAAGAACTCCAAAGCCGAGAACTCGGGTTGGATCGTCATTACCTTCGGGTGGGCGATGGGCGTGGCGATGGCCGTGTACACGGTCGGGGCCATCAGCGGAGCGCACATCAACCCGGCGGTCACCATCGGACTCGCGGTCACGGGACAGTTCCCCCTGATCGACGTGCCCGGCTACATCATCGCCCAGTTCGCCGGCGCCTTCGTCGGCGGCATCATCGTATGGCTGGCTTATTTGCCCCACTGGGGGCCGACAGAAGACCCTGGCCTGAAGCTCGGCGTGTTCTGCACGGCGCCGGCGTACCGTCAGACCGGCCCGAACATGATCACCGAGATCATCGGCACCGCCGTGCTGCTATTCGGCGTGCTCGGCATCGTCACCAACGCGGGCGCCGTCCCCGGCGACCTTTCAGCGGTCGTCGCGACCGGCCTAAACCCGCTGCTGATCGGACTTCTCGTCCTCGGTATCGGGCTGTCGCTTGGCGGACCCACGGGCTACGCCATCAACCCGGCGCGCGACCTGGGGCCGCGCCTGGCGCACGCCGTACTGCCGATAGCGGGCAAGGGCTCTAACGACTGGGAGTACGCCTGGATCCCGGTCGTCGCCCCCATAATTGGAGGGATTATCGGGGCCGGCCTCTTCGTCCTCCTGGGCTTCTGAGGCTGAACCGAACAGGGACGTTTCATAAGGGTGCGCATCGTTTGACGCGCACCCTTTCGGATCAAGGAGGGGAACGTGGCCGTTCTCGACGCTTTCGACCTGACGGGCAAGGTCGTCGTGGTGACCGGCGGCAACACAGGTCTGGGTGAGGCGTTCGCCAGGGCTCTATCCGAGGCCGGTGCGAGCGTCGCTATCGCCGCCCGTACCCGCGACCGCTCCGAGGAGGTGGCGAAAGACATCACGTCTTCCGGTGTCACCGCGATAGCCGTTACCCTGGACGTGACGAATCGCAAGAGTGTCGAGCGGATGCTCGGGGAGGTCACGGAGCGTCTCGGGCCGGTTGACGTGCTCGTGAACAACGCGGGCGTCTGTTACCACCGTCCGGCAGCCGAGGTACCGGAGAACGAATGGATGGACGTGTTCGATGTAAACGTTCACGGGCTGTGGAACTGCGCGCAGGTCGTCGGACGGCAGATGATCGAGACCGGCGGAGGGGCGATCGTGAACATCGGCTCCATCTCCGCCCAGATCGTCAACCGCCCGCAGTGGCAGCCGGCGTACAACGCCTCGAAAGCGGCGGTCCACCAGCTAACCAAGTCTCTGGCGGCGGAGTGGGCGCCCCACAACGTGCGGGTCAACGCGCTGGCGCCCGGCTACGTGAAGACGGCGATGGCCCCCGTGGACGAGCCGCGGTTCAGACGGCACTGGATCGAGGACGCGCCCATGCAGCGCTACGCGACGCCGGAAGAACTCGGGCCGAGCATGGTATATCTGGCGAGCGACGCATCCAGCTTCATGACCGGGTCCGTGCTCGTCGTTGACGGCGGGTATACGCTCTGGTGATCCGGTAGCAGCGAACGGAGGAATGATGGAAGCGAACGGGTTTTCATTGCAGGATAAGGTCGCGGTTGTCACGGGCGGCGGTCAAAGCCTCGGCCTGGAGGTAGGACGCGCCCTGAAGGCCGCTGGCGCGAAGGTGGTGGTCGCTGAGATAAACGCTGAGACCGGAGAGCAGGCCGCCGGAGATCTGGAAGGCAACTTCGTCCAGGTAGACGTCACGGACCCTGAATCCGTGAAGAACATGGTGAGTTCCTTGTTGGACGATCACGGGCGGATCGACGTGCTCGTGAACAACGCGGGCGTCGTCCACAACATCCCGTCCGAAGAGGTGCCCGACGAGGAGTGGCGCAAGGTGATGTCCGTGAACCTCGACGGCGTCTTCTGGTGCTGCCGAGAGGTGGGGAAGATGATGCTGGAGCGTGGCTCCGGCGCCATCGTGAACATCGCCTCGATGTCCGGCGTGATCTCCAACCACCCGCAGCCCCAGTCCGCCTACAACGCCTCGAAGGCCGCCGTCATCATGCTCACGAAATCGCTGGCGGGCGAGTGGGCGGATCGAGGCGTCAGGGTCAACGCCGTCTCTCCCGGTTACATACGAACTCCCCTGACCGAGCTAGGCATGTCCAAGGAAGAGTGGAGCAGAGTGTGGCTCGAATCCACGCCGCTCGGACGCCTCGCGGAGCC
>JACCTS010000587.1 GCA_013812245.1 Rubrobacter sp. | reverse complement strand
GTGGAGATCGTGTTGAGCGAGGATCTCAGGCGTGGCGAGGTGGAGCGGTTGCGGAAGGAAATAGATCGCGTCCACCAGGAGGTACGCCGCGCGGAAGGCAAGCTGTCGAACGAGAAGTTCGTAGAGCGCGCCCCGGTCGAGGTCGTCTCCGGCGAGCGCGAGAAGCTGGAAGTGAACTCCCGGATGCTCTCCACCCTCGAGCAACGGCTCGAAGAGTACCTCCGATAGATCACCATACCGTGACAAATTACTCCTTCACGTCGGTCTGCGAAAAACTGGACCGCCGCCAGCGTATCGACCTCGGCTTCGAGCGCATAGATGCTTTGCTCTCGCTCCTCGGAAATCCTGAGCGGGATCTCCGCGTCGTCCAGGTCGTCGGCACCAACGGCAAGGGCACGACCGCCATCACGCTCGCCGCCGCCCTCGAAGAATTCGGATTTTCGGCGGCAGCCTACCTCTCGCCCCACCTCCTCTCGTATACCGAGCGGGTAATGGTCCATGGTGAGTTCGTTACAGAAGAGGAATTCGCCGTCACGATGGGTCGCGTCATCGTGATCGCGGACGCGAACGGTGTTCCAGCGACTCAGTTCGAGTTGCTGACCGCTGGCGCCCTGGGGATGTTTAGGGACGCTGGTCTCGACTTCGCCGTGATGGAGGCCGGGCTGGGAGCCCGCCACGACGCGACCACGGCATCGTCCCCCGAAATGGTGGTACTCACCAACGTGGGCCTGGATCACACCGAGATACTCGGGGATACGGTGGAGGATATCGCCAGGGAGAAGCTCGCCAGCCTCGCATCTGCGAATACCCTCGTCCTCGGAACAGAAGACGTCCCGGTAGTGGAGATCGCGCGCCACGAGTGCGAGAGGATCGGTGTTCACCTCGTCGAAGCTAAGGATGATACTGACGGAGCTGCAACTTCCGCACTGATTTCACTACCGGGGTACGCGGAGCACAACGTTCGCGTCGGCGTCACGGCGGCGGAAGTTCTGGCGGGCGAGCGGCTGGATGTGGGAGCCAGGGAGCGGGTGGAGCAGCGGGTCGTGGGGAAGTTGCCAGGCCGTTTCGAGCGGTACGAGGTGCGGGGGGTGCCGGTGATCGTGGATGGGGGACACAACGTCTCCGGGCTGGCGGCGGCGCTCGATGCGTCGCGTCGCGTCTATGGTGTGCGACCATTAGGCGTGGTATTCGGTGTCTTGAAGGACAAGGACATCGTGGGTATGCTTTCCCGGTTGAGCGAGGAGGCTCACGTTCTCGTGCTCACGCGCCCGGACAACGAGCGGGCCGCGGACCCGGAGTGGATCGAGCGCGAGCATGGACCACGAGACCTTGGAGGGAGGCGGGCCCGCGTGCAGGCGGACACCGGCGACGCCCTGGCTACGGCCGTCGCGGAGATGGAGTGGGTGGATGGGGTGGTTCTCGTTACGGGCTCCCTCTACACCGGGAGCCGCGTTCTCGGGAGCCTGCGGGGCGTTCGTGAGGGCTAGCGGTGCGTGGATGCTCGCGGTGCTGCTCATCGTGGTAGCCGTTGCTTCCTTCGTGCTCGGCTACCATGCCGTGCTGAGGTTCATGGGATGAGCCATACGATACTGGTGGCGCTACAGACGGACCCCGACCCGTTCCAGTTCATAAACAACTTCTTGAGCAGCCCGGTACTGCGCATCACCGGACAGGTTCTCGTCTTGTTAGCAGTCGTATTCTGGCTCGCTCTGGTCTACTGGACGTACAGCGATGCAGCCCGAAGGGAGACCGTGCCCTTCGTGTGGGGTATCGTCGCGGTAGTGCTCCCGTTCTTTGGAACCCTGATCTACCTGATCGTGCGCCCCCCGGAATACGCCCTTGACTCCCGTGAGCGCGAGCTGGAGCTGGCCGTCCTCGAACGCGAACTGCGCAGCCGGGTGCTCCTGTGCCCGAACTGCCGCTCGCTGGTCGAGCGAGACTACCTGCTCTGTCCCCAGTGCGGCTGGGATCTCAAGAAATCCTGCGTACACTGTGAGCGGGCCCTGGATCTGAACTGGGACCTGTGTCCCTATTGTGAAACGGACCAGCGCACAGGCAAACGCGCCCGCTAGACCGAGAGAGAAGGAGTCGAAAATGGAACAGACACTGGTGCTCGTAAAAGGAGACGGCGTGAAGCGGCGTTTGATCGGTGAGATCATCCGCCGCCTTGAAAACAAGGGCCTCGATGTCCGGGCCTTGAAGCTGATGGACGTGAGCCGCGAGCTTGCCGAGGAACACTACGCCGAGCATCGCGAGAAGCCGTTCTTCGAAGAACTGGTGGAGTTCATCACCTCGACGCCCGTCGTCGCCATGACGGTCGAGGGCGAAGGCGCCATTCAGACGGTGCGCAACCTCATGGGCGCCACCAACCCCGCGAACGCCGCCCCAGGCACCATCCGCGGCGACCTGGCCCTCAGCATGCCAGACAACCTCGTCCACGGCTCCGACTCCCCCGAGAGCGCCGAAAGAGAGCTCGGCCTCTTCTTCGGATAGCCAGCCGGCATCCTGACGAACGTGCAGTTCGTACTCGCCTCCGCCTCGGCCCGCCGGGTAGACCTTCTGCGCCAGGCCGGCTTCGACTTCGAGGCCCGCACGAGCGGCTTTCCCGAGGTCACGCTCGAAGACCCGAAGGCGACCGCTGAGGCCAACGCCCGCGGCAAAGCGCTCGCCGTCGCAGCGCATGAGCCTGGCATCGTGCTTGCCGCCGACACCGTCGTGTACGTTCCCGGCTCGCGGGGAGAGAAACACACTCTGGGCCAGGCGAAGGGTATGGAAGAAGTCCGCGAGATGCTCGGGCTGCTGCAAGGACGGGTCCACGAGGTGCATTCGGGGGTCGCGGTGGCCGCTGGCGGCGAGGTCGCCGTGCGTCATGCCGTTACCGCCGTGCGAATGCGGAGCCTGAGTGGGGATGAGATAGAGGCGTACGCTTCCCTCGGAGAAGGTTTTGGCAAAGCTGGTGGATATGCGATCCAGGGCCGGGCGGCGGTGTTCGTTGAGTGGATCGGGGGCGATTACACCAGCGTCGTGGGTCTCCCACTGGCGCTCACCGTCCGCATGCTCGAAGCCCACGGGGTGCGCTGGTACCAATAGGTACTTACAATGGCGGTATGGAGCAGCGCCGCCGGTACACTATAAAGCAGATGCCCCCGGAACTGAGGCCGCGGGAGCGGTTGCTTGCAGTCGGGCCAGAAGCGCTTTCCGAGGCCGAATTGCTGGGAATATTGTTCGGGATCGGCAGCCGCGAGAAGACCGCGGTCGAGCTTGCGGGGCAGGTTATATCGGAGAACGATGGCCTTTTCGGATTGTATAACGTGACGGTTCACGACCTCGTTCGGCTGCATGGTATTGGGGAGGCCAAGGCGTGCATAATCCTGGCGGCGGTGGAGTTCGGGAAGCGGCTCGGACGTGTTCGCAACCCCGGACGCCCCGTGATATCATC
>JACCTS010000292.1 GCA_013812245.1 Rubrobacter sp. | reverse complement strand
ACTTCGGTGAATGAGCCTTAACGGGCCAACGCCTCCCGGATCATCTCGGTCGTGGGGTAGCCCTTCAAGCCCTCCGGAGTGACGTACATTCGGCACCCCAACGCCCAGGCGCTCTGCTCCGCAACGGGGAACAGATCTCTCCCGTCCACCCGGATCGTCGGGCTGCCGGGGAACCGACGTCGCCTGGCCTCTTCGTCGCTGTTGACCTCGACCAGCTCCACTTCATACTCGGCTTCCCGTTCCGCCAGGACCTCCCGCAGGATCTTCGTCGCGGCCTCATGGGAAGGACATCCCTCGAAGTAGAGGATCTCGACCTTCACCTTCGGCACCTCCCTCTAGTCCTCGCCCAGGAGCGCTAGGATCTCCTTGCGCAGCTTGTCTCGCTCGCCGTAGACCGTGTAGCCCGTGCCGATGGGGCGTGGAGGAGTGTCGTCCCAGGAGGTTTTGGGCCCATAGAGCAGGTAAGCGTCCCACACCGGAGGCGACGCTCCCTCCACGCTGTCGCCCAGCGTCCGGCTCACGAGGCGCTTTTCGTCCCACAGGTTTGTCGCCCGCGGGTCGGATACCAAGTACCCGTCCCACCCCTCCCGGCTGTCCCCGGCGAGCATGTCGAACCAGACAACGTAAACCTTCAGGTCCGAGTCTGGGTGTTCTTCCAATATATCCTTCTGCACCCAACTGGCGCCCATCCTGCACTCCACTCAGGTGGGCGAAACCAGCAATACGAGCCTGGGGCTGCCGGAGTCGGCGTTGAAACGGGCGCGCAGGTCGTCGACGGAGTGGAGGTCGGTGAGGGACGCCTTCTGCCCGCCAAACCCGAGGCCAAGCACGGCACCAAGGTAGGGCCGAGCCACTACAAGCACAGGGATCAGCAACAGCACGAGCACCACGGCGGCCACCAAGCCCCACCGCACGAGCCTAGAAGTCATGGAGGGTTCCTCTCTTCGCCTGATCCTTCCCGAACAAGTAAAGTATCGCATATGGTGGATATGGGTAGTGAGCGTATCTCCGCTCGGCTGGGGAGCTCGTGAGCGAGGTTCAGGCGTTCCTCTCCGAGTTGCTTTCGGGGCTGGCCGCGGCGTTGCCCTTCGGCCTCGCGTTCGGGGCCGGGATGGTCGCGGCGGTCAACCCCTGCGGCTTCGCCATGCTGCCCGCCTACCTCTCGCTCTACCTCGGCACCGAGGAGAGCGGGTTCGCCGAACGCTCGGCGTCGAGGCGGGCGCTGCGAGCACTACTGGTCGGTTTCGTCGTCTCTTCGGGGTTCGTACTGCTATTCTTGCTGACCGGCGTGGTTATCTCGGCCGGTGGAGATGCCCTCGTCGGCGCGATGCCCGTGCTTGGGGTTCTGGTCGGCGAAGCGTTGATCCTCCTGGGTGCGTGGATGCTCCTCGGAAGGAGCTTGCACGTCGGTATCTTCGGGCGGCTCGCGGCGAAGCTGGGTGATCCCAGGAAGGTCGGCATCCGGGGGTTCTTCCTGTTCGGGATCGCCTACGGGGCAGCCTCCCTGGGCTGCACGCTGCCGGCGTTTCTGGCGGTCGTGGGAAGCGGGATCGCCGCCGAGCGCATGGCTTCGGGCGCGACGCGGTTCTTGGGTTATGGGCTGGGCATGGCCTCGGTGCTGGTAGCGCTAACCCTGGCACTCGCGTTCTTCAGGGCGGGCCTGGTCCGCTGGCTGCAAGGGACACAGCCCTACGTCCAGCGCGCATCGGCGATCCTGCTCGTGCTGGCGGGCGCCTACGTGATCTTCTACTGGTGGATGGCGCCTCCGGCGTAAGCGCAACTTCTGAGAACCCGACGAAGCGGAAGTCGGGTTACCGTGCCGCGGTACCATCACCCCAGCGATCGGCCAAGAGGAGGAGAAGGACCGTGGATTTCTTGAGGAAGCGCCTGCCCGCCAAGGTGGGTAGGTACCTGGAGGGGGTGGAGTTCCCCGCCCGCAAGGAGGAGCTGCTAGGAAGGCTAGAGCGCAACGGGGTGCCTGGCCCGGTCATCGGCCAGCTACGCAAGAGGCTCCCTGAAGGCGAGTACCGCAGCCCCCAGGACGTCTTGAAGGCGCTGCGAGGGGGGCGTTAGCCGACCGTCGGCGTCCGCTGCGACCGGCTCTCGAGCTCTTTCCACGGGCCAACTTCTTAGAACCCCCATAAGGGCGAAGTTCGCAGAATTAACCTTCCACGCACTCGGGTGAATAGACCTTGGGCGCTCCCACGTATCCGCCCACTCTACGTGTCGAGCACCTCCTTCGCCTCTAGGAGGATAAGGGGGTCAGCTTCGGGCGCCGGACATCGGTGGATGCGATCATACGCTTGTCAGGAAGCGGCGAAAGGGGAATCACTATCATGCCAGCGACTGTTGTGCGGTGGGGAGGCCTAGCGGCCGTTCTCGCCGGTGTGTTCGCCCTCATCACCGAACTTCTGGACTTGTATCTCTACGCCACCACCTCCGAGGACTCCTTTAGCGAAGTAGCCACATCCGGCACCTTCGCTGTTCAAGGAGTTTCTCTTTCTATTCTTGCCATGCTGCTGCTGGTGGCGCTGGTCGGACTATACGCTAGCCAAGCGGAAGCCGTGGGCGTCTTGGGCTCGGTGGGCTTCCTCGTAGCTCTCATAGGCACAGCCTTATTTGCGGGCACCACGTGGGACAACGTCTTTCTCTTCCCAGCGCTCGCGCAAGCTGCACCTGCTTTCATGGAGTCTGACCCTTCGTTCTTGGAGAAAGTGGGGAGTGTGTTGTCCCTAGGACTGCTTGTCATAGGTTGGCTCGTGTTTGCAGTCTCCACGCTGCGTGCGCGGATCTACCCACGGGCGGCTGCCATGCTTCTTTTGATCGGTGTAGTGGTTGGTGCTATACCGCTTCCCCTGACAACGATAGTCTTCGGGGTGGCCCTGGCTTGGATGGGCGTATTTCTACTGACGCGAATTGGTGCGGCGGCCGGGCAGTCCTCCCGAGTACACTGACTCAAAAAACGACTTGGCAACAGATACCGGGTACTGAAGCCTCGGCGTCCTCTACGCCCCCCCTGTGTCTCCTGTCCCTTACATAAGAACGCCGCCCGGCATAGGACCGGGGCTATGCGAACTTCTTAGAACTCCGTCAAGGCGAAGTTCCGAGAATTCCCCTTCTAGGACATTGGGTGAGTACTATAGAGAAGAGCCGTTTGACTGCAACTATGACAGCTACCGCGGCTGACCAACTCTGTCTCCGGCTGGCTTTTGACCGCGATCCCGCCCCGGCGAGACGA
>JACCTS010000580.1 GCA_013812245.1 Rubrobacter sp. | reverse complement strand
TGACCGGGTTCGCTACCCGGGGAGTCGACGAGGACCTCGACCGCCCACCCGGCTCTCGGTTGCCGAAGGTATTCGCAAATTCCTTCACCGGAATCCCTACCTCATATCCTTAGGGGTTCTCAAGGACGGAGCAGGCCGAGAGGTGTCTGGGTACCAAGCGTACGATTCTTCGTCGGAGATGTGCCTCTCGACAGCACTAAAGACAGGGTTTTCGCCCGGCTACACAACCCGCTACCATAAGTAGGATGGGGTACGGCTCGGTGGTTACTCTAATGTACTATGAGCCCTAAAGCTCCTAAGAAAGACGCGCACAGCGCCGTCCCAATCGGTGGCCACCCGCTCGAAGAACCTCTGCACATCCTTAGCTCTTATGTCTTTCATGCTCCGATCATCCTTTCTCACTCACGACTCGGCCTTCCGGTCCCTCCCGCATGGCGACCGCCACGACCGCCCCGGACAGGAACGTCAGCGCACCCACGGAGCCTATAGCCCACGAGATCCCAAGGGTATCCGCGATGATCCCGGCTGAAATGGCACCCACGGCATAGCCGAGATCCCGCCAGAAACGGTAGACGCTCAGGGAGCGTGCCCTCCAAGCGGGGTGTGAGGCGTCCGAGACGGCGGCGATCAGGGACGGGTAGACCATCGCCGTGCCAAGACCGAGTAGGACGCTCCCTAGTAGCCACCATCCGAAGTCCCTCGTCGCAACAGTGGTGAAGATCCCGGCGGCCTGCACCCACATCCCCGCCACGATCAGGCCTTTGCGGCCCCAGTGGTCGCTAAGCGGACCGGTCGCAACCTGTAGGGTTCCCCAGACCGCAGGGTAGACGGCCTTGAGGATGCCTATTCGGCCCACTCCGAGGCCGAAGGAGGCGAAGAATAGAGGGAACACCCCCCAACTCATGCCGTCGTTGAGGTTGTTGACGAGCCCTGCCTGGGAGGCGGCGAAGAGGTTGCGGTCCCCGTAGGTAGTCTTCGCGAAGACTTCTCGGAAGCCCAAGGGGTTCGGCTCCGGAGGGTGCTCCTCCATCTCCAGGCGGACGTGCTCCCGCGTGTCGCGCACGAGGAAGACGGAGACCACAAGCCCGAGCAATGCGTAGCCGACGCCGAGGTAGAAGGGTTCCGGCCTCAGCCCATAAAGGGATGCGAGGTAGCCGGTGGCGAGCGCGGTGAGGCCTACGGCAAGGTAGCCGGCGAACTCGTTGAGTCCGACGGCGAGTCCCCTCCCGCGCGGTCCCACGAGGTCTATCTTCATGATGACGGTCATGGACCACGCGAGGCCCTGGTTTATGCCGAGCAGGACGTTGGCAGCGACAATCCACTCCCATGAGGGGGCGTACATGAGGATCAGGGGCACCGGGACGCCCACCAGCCAGCCCGCTACGAGGATCTTCTTCCTGCCGAAGCGATCGGCGAGCCCGCCCGCGAAGAGGTTTGAGAACGCCTTGACGAGTCCGAAGGTGACGATAAACGAGAAGATAGCCGTCCTCAGGACGAGCCCAAACTCCTGAGCGCCGATGAGCGGGACCACAGTGCGCTCCAGGCCGACCATCCCGCCCACGAAGGCGTTCACCAGAACCAGCAGCGAGAACTGCCCCAGGTTCTCCTTCAGGCCGAGCCGAACGTCAGGCGGGGTTCGGGTGCCCGAAGCCACTAAGACGCCTTAGCCTGACCGCGCAGCGGTTGGCACCGGCCTCTAGCTCCGTCGGATCGCCCTCTGGCTCCTCTCCAGCCCGGTTGAGTTCCACGATGCGCTCGTAGTTCTCCGGTGTCGGAGTAAGGCGACCGGCGACCTTCTCCACGAAGCGGTCCTCGTCCTCCAACAGTTGCTTGACCTCCTCGTGTACCTTAAGGAGAGGAGCACAGATCGGCTTGCCGTCGAAGTGCACCGGCTCGCTCGTGTGCCCGGGCAACACTAGGGTGTGGGGCGCCAGGTCGAGCAAGCGGCGTACCGAACCGAAGAGGGCGTGTGCTTTCTCTCTAGCAGCCTCCGGGGTCGCCTCCAGGTCGGGACGGCCAACTGTAGAAAGGAAGAGTGTATCCCCGGTGAAGATAGCCCGCCCCTCCAGGAGGTAGCTCATACTCTCCGGCGTGTGTCCCGGAGTCAGGACGGCCTCAAGCCGCGCCGAGCCGATCCGGATCTCGTCCCCGTTGCCAAGCGCAGAGAACGCGTAGGAAACTGGAGACCCTTCCGGCATGTGGGGCGTGGCCCCGAAGAGCTCGGCCAACCCGCGTGATCGGGAGAGGTGGTCGGCGTGGACGTGCGTGTCGAGCACGCAGGTTATCTTCCATCCGTACCGTTCGGCTAGGTCGATGTAGACCCCGGGGTCGAGGGAGGCGTCGATCACAGCGGCTTCTCCACCCGAGCCTACAAGGTAGGAGAGGCACCCCTTGCCAGTACGCCTCACCTGGATGACCCGTGCGCCTGTCCCAGCCACGCTCACCTCAGCCGTGTTCCAGGCCATGCTCCACGCCTTCATCTCGCCCTCCAGCGTGTAGGCCTTGAACCCCCGGTCCCTCAACTGCTCGGCGGCCACGGCACTGCTGTTGCCCGCAGAGCAGACGGTCACGACCGGCTGCCCTTCCGGCAACTCGGCCCCCTTCATGGCGTTAGGATCCTTCGCCTTGAGGGCACCATAGGCGTCGAAGTGGACGCTGCCTGGGATCCGCCACTCGGTGCGCTGGTCCTCAGGGCGGACGTCCAGGACGGTGACCGACGCACCCTGCTCCAGCATCTCTCTCAGGGACTCAAGGTCGATAGAGGTGCGGATCATACTCTCTCTCTCTCTCCGTCTTCTCCTGTACCGTTTGAGATCTCGCAGCTCCACGCTGCCAGGGCGGCGGCCAGTTCCTCCTCGTCGGTGGTCTTGCGGGCCCTGAAGTTGATGCCCAGGGTGCCGAAGTTCTCAGCGCTGCCCGCCTGCGGGGCACCGCCGAAGACGTCCTTGCGCCAGGTGATCTCGAAATCGACGAAACCGGCGGCCACGACCGTGGCCATAAGCTCTGCCTCCAGCAGAGCGCCGGCTATTCACCCGGTCCAGAGGTCTATCTTGCGTTTGGCGCTCTCGGGTACGGCCTTCTGGACCAGGATGTCCCCGATCTGGAGCCGGCCGTTGGGCCCCAGCACCCGTCCGATCTCCAGAAGCGCCGCCGTTTTGTCTGGCACCAGGTTGAGCACGCCGTTGGAGATGACAACGTCGGCCCAGCCGTCGTCCACAGGCAGCGCCTCGGCGTAGCCTTCACGGAACTCCACGTTCGTAAGGCCCGCATGCTTGGCTGCCAGCCGGGCCTTCTCAAGCATCGCCGGAGTCATGTCCACCCCGATGACGCGTCCCTCTGGTCCAACCTTCTTTGCGGCGATCAGGCTGTCTATCCCAGCACCCGAGCCCAGGTCCACGATCCTCTCGCCCGGGCGCAGTTCGCCCAGGCTGAATGGGTTCCCGGTACCGGCGAACGACTCGATGGAGGGCTCGGGGATCCCCTCCAACCATTCGTCTGAGTACTCCAGCATGCGGGCCAGGGGCCTCCCCGTGTGGAAGTGGAAACCCTTGTGCGGGTCGGAAGCGACCTCGGCGTACTCCTCCCTGATCGCCTCCCGCAGGCTCCCAATGTCGAGGGCCGGCTGTTCTCGAACGTCTTCACTCATGGGCGCTCCTTCCGGGTCTGCTTTGAGCGGCCTCAACCGAGCCCCTCGTTTACGTGTACCTGGTCGCTTGCGGTCACCTCTATCCCTACCGCGGGTTCTTCAACTCGACTGGGTATCCTGCCGTCTGCCACTCGGGGAACCCCTCCGTGAGTCTGCTCGCCCGATAACCTCGGGCGCTCAGAGCCAGCACCACCTCGTCGGAGAACACGCAGTATGGACCTCGGCAGTAGGCGACTACCTCCTTGTCTTTGGGGAGCATATGCAAGGCCGTTTCGAGGGCGCCCACGGGTACGGAGATGGCACCGGGTATGTGCCCGGCCCGATACTCCTCCTCCGGACGAACGTCGAGAACCACCACGCTCCCGTCGCTAAGTCGCTCCATCAGCTCCATCGCGTCTACAGCCTCAAGTGTGTCCCTGTTCTCCAGGTAGGTCTCGACCACCCTGTCGACCTCGGCCAGGTGCGACTCTGCGAGGGCGCGGACAGCCTGCCACGTCCGGAACACGTCTTCGCCGGCCAGCCGGTAGTGGGCGTAGAGCCCCTCGCGGCGCGACTCGACCATCCGGGCCCCCTTGAGCGCCTGGAGGTGCTGCGAGGCGCTGGCCACGGACATGGCCGTCTCCTTCGCGATGTCCTCAACCGTGCGCTCGCCCTGGGCCAGGAGGTCCACTATCTCCAGGCGCTTGGGGCTCGCTAGAGCCTTGCCCACCCGGGCGAACTGCTCGAAGAGACGCTCCTTGAACTCCCTGTGCGCCGCGGTGTTCATATGTTCAACAGATTAGTTGAATAGAACCCAGGTGTCAAGAAGCTTTCTTCACCCGAGTGACGCATCCCGATGCGTTAGTCAAGCCGCTAGAGGAGGGCGCTCGCTGTAGGTCTGCCCGTCGCGCAGCATCGCCCAGAGGACGTCGACCCTCCTCCGGGCCAGGGCGATCACCGC
>JACCTS010000556.1 GCA_013812245.1 Rubrobacter sp. | reverse complement strand
AGACCGTCTGAAAATTCTCAGGCACGTGCCAGCCTCCTCACCATGAGCCGCGTCATGGCCACGTGGATGAAAGTGAAAGCTTCGCCCGAAAAGACGGCGTTCAGGATCTCGCGTGGGCTGTGAACCTCGGTCGTCCTCTGTGCGTGGAGGCCGGAAGGTGCGGCTCCAGCAGCTTCCATTCGGCGTCGGACACCATCGGTCGGGTATCTCGCTCGCCATGCCTCCGAGCGTAGACGATAACCGAACCGCTTTATCAGACGGCCTTACGAGCTTCGGTGAATAAGGGTATGAGGAAGGGCCGGAGTCTAGCTCTAGGCTAGCACCCCGGCCCGATAGCATTCTCTTCTACTTCAGGCGGTTTTTGATGGCCCTCTTGGCCTTGTCCACGCCGCTCTCCGAGCCTCCAGTGCGCTTGCCCTTCTTGTCGTCGGAGCCCTTGCTCTTGGCGGCCTTCGTCGCCGCCTCTTTGATCTTCTTGCCTATGCCGGCCATGTTGACCACCCTTTCTCTGAGGTGTGCGTTTCTGTCCTTCTACTAGGTAGTCTCTATCTTCTGCTTCATCTCTTTGCGCAGGGACCCGCGGTCCTTATTGCGCTTCTCGTACTTCTTGACCCTCTTCAACTCGTCGACGGAGAGGCCGTCGAGCCGCTCGGAGACCTCGCCGACGTTCATCTCGTCGTAGCCCTCGACCGGGAAGGCGCCCGTCTCGGTGTTCTTCTGGGCGTCCTTGGCGGCTATCTCGGTGCTCTTCTGCGTTTCCTGGGCGTCCTCAGCAGCTACCTCGGTGCTCTTCTGCGTTTCCTCGGCGGCCGGCTCGGTGCTCTTCTGCGCGCCGTCGGTGGCAGGCTCGGTGACCTCCGACTTGCTCTGCTCCTGGGCGGGGCGCTCCACATGCGTCGTGCTCGCGAACGCGTTCCCCCGCTGCCCGAAGAATGCTTGGGCCATCCCCTGGGAGAGCTTCGCCTGATAGCGGAAGCCCTCGATCCAAGCCTGCGACGTACGCCGCAGGAGCTCGGTGTTGATCTCTTGAGCCTTGAGTGCGTAGTCCATCGCGGTGTGAGCGGACTCCTGGGTGGTCCTGGACATCGTCCGGGCCCTCTCGCCCCTCTTCTTGTTGATGTCGGTGGTCTTATGCACTGTAGAGATACCTCCGTATCGTGTGGGTGATTAGCTTTCTGTATATATGTGTACCCCGCATATAAGGAGACTAAACATGCTGGTACGCCGGGCCTCCGATGTGGGCTCTCGACGCTCAGGGGCGGCGGATCGGGGTCATGCGGACTTTAGGGAACCCCGTACAGGCGAAGTTCGCGGAACACAACGTCTGCGAGCTTCGGCGAATAGCGGTGGGCTACGACACCCCTTCCAAGAACCCCTCGGCCTGCTCCTCGCCGTAGGCGAACATCTCGCGGATGAAAGTAGGGCGGCGATCCATCTTCGAGGCGGCGTCCAGCTCCCGGAGCATCTCGATCTTGCGCACCTTGATGTACTTGTACCGGTCTTTCGGTAGGTATGAGAGCAGACCGTTGATCTCGTAGAGGAAGTCTATCTCCTGGTGGAGCGAGAGGTTGCCCGCCAACTCCCCGCGCCGGTTCAGTATGTCCGCCATCGCCGTCGGCTCGTGATCCCGGCGCTGGGGGTTTATCTGGATCAACCATATCTCGTCGGGCTTGGTGTTGGCGTCGGGGAACTCTCTCATGAAGTCTCTTATGGGAGGGTTCTGTGAGAACAGACCGTCCCAGTACACTCCATCGTCGCCAATGCGCACGGCCCGAAATAGCGTCGGGAGCGCGCACGAGGCGAGTATCTTCTCGGTCGTGATCTCGGCCTCCCTGAAGACCTCGAACTCGCCGGTGTTCACCTCGACTGCGCCGACGAGCAGCTTGAGACTCGAAGCCGTCACGAGTTCCTCGATCTTCTCGAACGCCACTAACTCCTCAAGCATCTGCTTCAAGCGTGCCTTGCCCCACTCGGGGTAGAGATACGGGGTGACCAGGGGCGTAGCGACGGTGCCCTGCCGACGGGTTGCCGCGACGGACAAGTCGTTCAGGACCCGCTCTTTGGGGGCGGCCGCGGAGACACTATCCCAGAAGGAGTCAAGCAGCCGGACGGCCTCTCTCCGGTCACCCTTCAAGAGCGCATACCAGACCAAAAAGGCGCAGATCGCCCCGCCAGAGGTGCCGCTCAGGGCGACTATTTCGTAGCGCTCGAGCTTCTCCGCCAAGAGCCGCTTGAGCACCCCGGCCGTAAAAGCCGAGTGGCTGCCGCCGCCCTGGCACGCTATCGCAACGCGTTTGGTCTCTCGCTCTCCATTCATGAATGTCAGTCTAGAGAAGGCACGTAGAGAAAGGAAGGCGATGCAGCCCAGATTTTGGGGTTGCCGAGAAGCCCCCCTCTAGGCAGTTGGGTGAATGAAGGGCACGCAGTGGCGATGGCGCGGAAAAGGTTCCCCGGGAACGCCAGACTTGATGTTTTGGTATATGCTGTTAGGGTATATGTGTAGTAAGAACATAGATAAAGCTATTACCGTAGAGAAAGGAACTTTTGATGGAAAAGGAACAGCAGCAGCGGATCGACGCGGCGGCAGAGCAGTTCGTCGACGCCGTAAAGACATCTTACCAAGCGGTGGCCAAGCGCGGCGAAGAGGCCCAGGAGCTAAACGCCGAGCTAACGCAGCAGTTCTTCAACAACGTCAACGAGCGTCTGCGCACCCACGCGGAGGAAAACCGGCAGCTCACGCAAGAGTTGGCGGACCAGAGCCAGCGCCAGCAGGAGGCCGGGAAACAGATCGCGCAGGAGTCCGTCGGCGCCTACATGGACTTCATGAACTCCGTGTTCTCCTTCTCCCAGGGCGCCGCGCAGGAAGGCGCCAAGAAGACCAAGTAGTAACCGAAGTAGAACGATCGCTACGAAAGGCCGGGATCCTTCGGGGCTCCGGCCTTCGTTCGTGTTCGTGCCCTTGGCGGCGGTCTGGCCGTGGACGTACGAGCGGAGGGGGAAGGATTCGAACCCCTGCGGGCGTTGGCCCTCCCCGGCCGGGACTCCTCCAGTAACGCAGGACCAGCATTACCCAAAAAGCCTAGCGCACGACAGCGCGAAATACTCGCCGGAAGCCCCTCGTTCCTCGGTGGTCCCTACCGTAGCGGGGAGTAAACAGTCCTATCCACCTTGAGACGACCCAGATACTGCCGCGTAGTAGATCGCTTGGGGGAGCCCGTTTACGAAGCGGCGTTTATCCTGCGGTCGATCTGCTTTAGGAGGGTGCCTCGGTTCTTATTCCGCTGCTCATAGGCGCGAACCCGCTGCAGTTCCTGGGCAGAGAGGTTTTCCAGCCGCTCGACGACCTCACCGACG
>JACCTS010000267.1 GCA_013812245.1 Rubrobacter sp. | reverse complement strand
GCGCTCCGACGACGAAAGGAATTTCATCTGGATGTCGTCCGGCGGGATGTAGTAGACGGGCGGATGGCTAGTCTCCAGCACCCTCTTCGCCCGGCTCGCGTACGCGAGCGTCACGCCGCCGAAGACGCCCTTGACCTTCTCGTTCACGTCCTCCATGCGCGGCGGACGCGGATAGTCCCACACGGATTCCTGTCCCGGCCCGGGTTCGATACGTTGGCGGCTCATCGTGTGATCTCCTCTATGCCGAATTCAGATCCTCGACCCAAAGCAAGCTCCCGGAAAGGTCGCTCTTGCTAAGGGCGTTATACAGCTTGCGGTCGGCGGTCACTAGCAGGCAGCCTTCCCGCTTTGCGAGGGCCACGTAGAGACTCTCGTAGAAGCTCCGGTCGAAACGCCGCGCCACGTCCCACGCAGTTTCTATCAGCGGCCTGGAGGACCTTATCCTCAACGGCAAGCGTTCCAGGTGGCCCAAAGCTTCCCTGGTCACTTCAGCAGACACATCGCCCCATCGCCACCTCTTCCACATCACGTTTCCGACCTCAGCCCTGACGAGGTCCGGGGCGAAGAGTATAAAGTCTTCGTTCAGAAGGCTTCGGGCGGCCTCGGTATGATCTTCCGGCAAGAACCACTTGACCACCACTCTCGCATCCACCACGAACCGCGTCAAGCGTCCCGGTCCTCCCGGATCAACTCGGTGCTGTCACTGAACTTTCGTCCCGCGAAATGCTCCTGCCACCTCCCGGTGACCTCCCTGGCCTCCGCCATCGTATAAGTCTCCGCCGCCCCCCAGTATCGCTCTGACCTCCTTCTGCAAAGACCGGCCGTTTGAGCGAGCGCGCTCCTTCAACCTCTCGACGACCTCGGGGGCAAGATCCCGGACCAGCATCTGTGTCACGTCGGCCTCCTATCAGGATTTGTGGTATCAAAATGACACTACCAGAAGTCGTGGACCTGCTCGGTGAAGTGATACTCGCCGCTGAGTAGGTAGCGAACCTATCTCTTTCATGCTCGCAGGCCGTCGAGAAGCTGGTTCAGAGACGCAACGATGCGCTCGCGGTCCATGCCCAGCTCTCGGCGCTGGTAGAAGTAGAGGTCAATGTTGAGCGCGGCGAGCAGGACGTCGGCGATGTGCTCGGCGTCGAGGCCGGAGATCTCATCCTCCTCCACCGCCCGGTCCAGCATCCCCCGCACCGTAGCGCGCAGCCACGCGTAGAACGGGTTGCGGTACATCTCGACGCGGCGCTCCTCGTCGCCGGCGTTCCGCATGCCCCCGAGAAGCGCCCCGTTCTCCTCGTTGAACACGGAGATCCGGTCCAACAACCACCCGAGCCGCTCCAGCGCCAGCTCGCTCTCCTCCCGCGCCTGAACCTCCCGCATGAGCACCTCGATCTCCTCCCCCAGCAACGCCGCGCACAGATCGCCCTTGTGCCCGAACCTGCGGTACAGCGTCCCCTGCCCCACCCCGGCCGCCCGCCCGACCTCGTGCATGCTCACCGCGTCCACGCCACACTCCCCGAAAAGTCTCCGGGCCGCAGCAAGTATCCTGCGTCGGCTCTCCGCCGCATCCCGCCGCTCCACAACCTCGCCGCCCACAAACCCTCCCGAACCTTGCCAAGCGGACAGTTGTCCGTTTATAGTAACAGCGGCCGGCCATACGCACAACGGGAGCAGAGGCGAGAGGGGTGCATCGTGATGAGGGTCGTGGTCTTCGGAGCGTCGGGCAGGACGGGTCGGCGTCTGGTGGAGGGGGCGTTGAGGCGGGGGCACGAGGTGACAGCGTTCGTCCGGGACCCGTCGAAGCTGTCGCTGGAGCATGAACGTCTCCGGGTAGTCGGGGGTGATGTGATGGATGCGGCGGCGGTGGAGGATGCGGTGGCGGGGCGGGACGCGGTGCTGGTCGCGTTGGGGCACACGAAGACCTCGGCGAAGGACGTGCAGCTCGTAGGGACGAGGAACATCGTGGGGGCGATGCAAAGACACGGTGTGCGCCGGATCGTGAGCCTGACGGGGGCGGGGGTGCGGGACCCCGAGGACCAGCCCAAGCTGTTCGACCGTGCGATCACCGGCCTGCTGCGCCGCCTGCAGCGCGACGTGTTGGAGGACGCCGAGCGCCACGCGGAGGTCATCAAGAACAGTGGGCTGGAGTGGGTGATCGTGCGCGGACCCGTGTTGACCGACGGGGAGCGGAAGGGCGGGTACCGCGTCGGCTACGTGGGCAAGAACAGCGGGACCAGGATCTCGCGCGCCGACATCGCGGACTTCATGCTCGACCAGCTCGAAGACGACGTGCACCTGGGCCGGATGCCGATGGTCAGCTACTGAGAGGAGTCCGGTGCGGATAGACGTGTATTCCGACGTGGTCTGCCCCTGGTGCTACGTCGGCGAGAAACGACTGGAGAAGGCCCTGGCCCGCGTGCCGGATCTCGAAACGGAGGTCCGCTGGCGGCCGTTTCAGCTCCGGCCCGAGATGCCAGAGGGCGGGCTGCCGTGGGCCGCGTTCGTCCGGGAAAAGTTCGGCGGAGAGGAAAACGCGAAAGCCGCCTTCGCCCACATCGCACAGGCCGGCGCCCCCGACGGCGTCCGGTTCGATTTCGGACGTGTCGCCAGCGCTCCGAACACCGTGGACGCGCACCGCCTGATCCTGTTCGGGGGCGCGTGCGGACGCGAGTGGGAGGTAGCCGACGCCCTGTTCGAAGCGTACTTCGCCCGCGGCGCGGACTTCAACAACCGCGACGATCTGGCGGAGATAGCAGCCCGTGCCGGGCTCGACCCCGAGGAGGCCCGGGGGTTCCTGGCGGGCAGAGATGGTGCGGACGAGGTGGCGCGGAGCCAGGAGCAGGCGGCGCGCCTCGGCATAAGCGGCGTGCCATTCTACGTCTTCGACGGCCGCTACGCCGTCTCGGGGGCGCAGCCGGTTGAGGTGTTCATCCGGGCACTGGAGGCCGCCCGCGACGGTCGGGGGGATTAAGCCTTCACCCGACCACGGCGTCGGCTTCGATCTCCACCAGGATCTCCGGCGAGATCAGGCGGCCCACCTCGACCATGCTGGTGTCCGGGCGGATTTCCCTGGAGATCTCGCAGTGGACGTGTCCGATCTCCTCCCAGTCCTCGATGTTCGCCACGAAGATCCTGGTCCGCACACGTCCTGAAGGTCGGCCCCCGCTGCCCTGAGCGCCACCCTGATGTTGAGCACCTGTACGGTCTGCGCGTAGGGGTCGCCAGCGCCCACGATCTGTTCCCACTCGGTGCCGCTGGTCACGTTGTAACGCTTCATGCCTGCTCCACGCGCCATTGTACCGTCGGCCAGGCCATGCTCTCTCACGACAGCCCTTGTCTCTCCAGCTCGCTTCTGAACCGGCTACCCGCCCCGGAGCCTTCCCGGTAGAAAACGGCCGGCTCCCCGATGGGCGCACGCACCGTCTCGTAGGTGCCCTTCTTCGGAGAACCGTATACCTCTCCCGTCCACAAATGCACCCACCTTCCGGCTGGCAGATAGACCTCGACCTCGTCCTCGCCGGGTTCGAGCACGGGTGCGACCATAAGCTCGGAGCCGACCATGAACTGGTATTCGAGGCCGTACACCTCGGGGTCGCCGGGGTAGTGGATGAACGGGTGGCGGACGACGGGGAGTCCGGTCTCGGATGCCTCCTCTACCAATTCCTCCCTGTACGGTTTCCAGGCTGCGTAGACCTTTGCGAAGCGGCTGAAGTGCCGGAGGGTCTCTGCATCAGAGTAGAATTGATGATTGTCTTCGGGACGGTTTCCTTCGTGGGTTCGGAAGACCGTTGTGAAGGCTGCTAGCTCCGTCCAGCGCATGAGGAGCTCCTTCGAGCGGTGGTAGCGGACCAGCGGATGATCCAGGGCCGTGTACCCCCCGATGTCCGAGTGGGTGAGGCTGTAGCCTGAGAGCCCGCTCGTCAGCATGCCGGTCACGGCGGTTTTGATACCGTCGTCCCCGTCCCAACTAACGAGCTGGTCCCCGAGCCAGAACAGGGTGCTGTATCCGG
>JACCTS010000524.1 GCA_013812245.1 Rubrobacter sp. | reverse complement strand
CCACCGTGGCCCGCGACCGTCCGCTCTCGTTCCTCGACCATCACCTGCGTACCGGGAACTCCCTCGTCGGCGCCCGCATCTCGGACCTCCAGCCCGCCGGAAGGAAGAAGCGCAAGAAAAAGGCCGCAGACGACGGTGCCCAGCTCTCGATGCTGGAGGACGACGCTTTCCGGCGCAGCGTGAGCACGGCGGTCGGTTCGATCTGGCTGATAGAAGAGTCCCCCGCCGACACCGTCGAGGACGTGAGGGAGCAGGAACGCCTCTACGCCCGGCTGCGCGAGGACTTGAACCGCCGCCACGCCCGGCTCGCCGACCTCGCCACCGCCACGTCTTTCGGCATCGAGGTGGACCGCTCGCTCTGGAAAGCCCTCACCGACTACGCCACGCGCGGCGGCATAGCCGCGCCCCCGCAGTTCGACGCCTGGCTCCGCGACGCGGAGAAGACGGCCCGCGAACGCCGTTTCTTCCACTGGGAGCTGGAGTTCCCGGAGGTCTTCTTCGACCGCCAGGGACGCCCGCTCGTCGAAGACGCGGGCTTCGACGCCGTCGTCGGCAACCCGCCCTACGTCCGGCAGGAGGCCCTCGGAGACCTCAAGCCGTACCTCAAAGAAGCGTATCCGGAGACCTACCACGGCGTCGCGGACCTGTACGTTTACTTCTACCAGCAGGGCCTGCTGCGGCTGCGGCGCGGCGGGCGCATGGGCTACATCGTCACCAACAAGTGGCTGCGAGCGGGCTACGGCGAGCCGCTCAGGGGCTACTTCTCCCGGACGGGGGCGATGGAGGAGATCGTGGACTTCGGGCACGCCCCGATCTTCCCTGACGCCGACGTGTTCCCCTGCATCGTGATCCTGGAGAAACCCCGAGACCCCGCAAATGCCACCGACGGCGAGGTGCGCGTCGTGGAGTTCCCCCGCGCGGCGCTGAAGGAGGGCGCGGACCTGGCCGATTACGTCAGGGATCACGCCCATGCCATCCCGAAGAAGCGGTTCGGCTCCGCCGCCTGGAGCCTGGAGACGAGCGCCGTTGACGACCTGATGGCGAAGGTTCGGGAGCGCGGCGTTCCCCTCGCCGAGTACGCCGGAGTCAAGCCGCTCTACGGCATAAAGACCGGCCTCAACGAAGCGTTCCTTATAGACACGCCGACGAAGGAGCGGCTCGTGCGCGAAGACCCGCGCTCGGCTGAGATCATCAAGCCGTACCTGCGCGGCCAGGATATAAAGCGCTGGTCGCCCGAGTGGCGGGGGCTGTGGATGATCCTGCTCAAGTCCAGCGGCGACCACCCCTGGCCCTGGAGCGGCGCGGACGATCCCGAAGAGACGTTTCAGCGGACGTATCCTTCGCTCCACGCTCATATGAAGTCGCTGGAGCCAAAGCTACGCAACCGGCAAGACAAAGGTCGTTTCTGGTGGGAGTTGCGGTCTTGCGCCTACTATGATGTCTTCGAGAAGCCGAAGATTATTCACACAGACATAACGTGGCGACCGCAGTTCGTTGCGGTCCACGAACCGACCTATCTGCTCAATACAGCCTACTTGTGGCCGACAGACGATTTGTGGCTCTTGGCCGTGGTCAATTCACCGCTTCTCTGGTCGTACATGTGGCGCAACGCCACGCATGGTAAAGACGAAGCTCTACGACTCATCTACTCGTTCACGAAAACATTGCCCATTGCCCCGCCCACGGACGAGGCGCGGGGCGAGGCTGAGGAGGCCGTGGGGCGTCTGATCGAGCTTTCCACAGCGGAGCGGGAGGCACGGCGCGACACCCTGGACTGGCTGCGCGTCGAGTTCGGCGTCGGGAAGCCGGGACAGAAGCTCGAAGACTTCGCCGCGCTGGACGCGGACGCCTTCGTCGAGGAGATCCGCAAGCGCCGCTCGAAGGACGTGGGCCGCCTCACGCCCGGCTCTTTGCGCGACCTCCGCGCTGGCTACGAAGAAGGAGCCGTACCCATCCGAGAAACCCGAGCCGAGGCCGCCCGGCGAGAAGCGCCTCTCCGACCTCGTCAACGCCGCCTACGGCCTCACACCGGAGGAAGTGGACCTCCTCTGGTCCACCGCGCCGCCCCGGATGCCCTGGTTCTGAAGTCTGGCGTACGCCGTCTCCAACAAAAACCGGTTTGCGGGCTTCATGCCCGTGCCCAGAGAAACTATCCTGGACTCTTGCTTTGCGCAGACTGATTTCAGGGAGCTTCGGATATGACCTCGAGGTCCTCGATGCCGGAGAAATGCCCGCGGTTGTGTGTAACGAGCGGCATCTCATGCAGCAGGACGGTGGCGGCGATCCAGGCGTCGGCCACACCGACCGGATGGCCTCTCCTGCGGGCTTCGTCCGAAACCTCTGCCCACTTGCGGCACATCTGACGGTTGTAGGGATAGACGACGAAGTTTCCGAGATGCTCTTCCATCCTCCGGCGTCGAGGCTCGCCCCAATCACGTTCCAGAGCCCACCGGTCGAGCTCCGCGACGGTCGTGAAGGAAATCACGAGCAGTTCCCCGTCCAGGTGCGGACGATAGAGTTCCGCCCGCGAGTCTCTTCTGAACAGGTAGGACACCACGTCGGTGTCAACGACAACCGGGGACATTAAGGGGTTTTACGAGGCTCGTCCTGCCGCCACTCTCTGAGAGCGGCGGCGAACTCCTCTGGCTCCTCTTCGGGCCAGAAATCTCCCAGGAGATCGTCGAAGCTGGCGGCGGAAACACCCTGCTCTCGCGCCAGGGTATCGGGGGGCGTAGCCTCGTCGAAGGTTTCGGGTTCGCTCCCGAAACTCGTTCTCGCCTTGAGGAGAGCCTCTCCCTCTTCATCGAGAAGACCAGGGAGCACCTCCGCGAGGGCTTCGGCGATCTCTTCGAGGCTCATCTTCCGGGTGTCCAGCGCCACCTTATCGGCGAGCATGGGACTGTACTCCAATACGTCTTCGTGGGTGACGTTGTGCCAGATGGGCAGGATCAGCTTTCCGCGGCCCGCGACCTCTCTGGCGGTCAGGCCGGCCAGCTCGCGCTCCGTCCACCCTCTCTCGAAGAAATACGGGGACAACACGACCAATCCGTACTCGGCATTGGCTATGCCCCTGTCTATGGACCGACTCAAGCTATCCCCGACTTCGAGCACGAAGTCGTCGTACCAGACCTTGAAACCCATATCGGATAGTTGCTCCGCCAGGGGCTCGACGAAGTCCTCTTTGTCCTGGCTGGCGTGAGAGATAAAAATGTCGTACTCGGCATCCTCTGAAGGTGCTTCGTAGTCTGGGAACTCTGACACCAGCGTTCTCTGGAGCGTCTCGAGTTGGCGGCGCTCTTTGACTTCTCGCGCCAGAACTCTCTGATGTCTGAGTTCGTCAGCTCTTCGGGTCTTGTCCTGCCTGTCTTGCTCCTTCGCAAACCGCTGCTCGGCGGTGTGCAAATCTTTGGTCTTACCCGCTATCTTGTTC
Organism: Rubrobacter sp.; assembly: GCA_013812245.1. GTDB lineage: Bacteria > Actinomycetota > Rubrobacteria > Rubrobacterales > Rubrobacteraceae > JACDGB01. The sequence continues at coordinate 5,823 of JACCTS010000524.1, read as the reverse complement.
TCCAGGTCAGCGATATTCTTCTGAATCTTGGCGACCTCTCCCATGAGACGAGTTGCTTTGTTCTCGTTCGTTCTTCGGGTGGACGAACTTTTCGTCTTGGAAAGGCTTTGCGTCGTTTTCGTGAGTTCTCGGTTCTTCCTGGCCTCTTTGTCTTTTTCTTGACTCAGCTTCTTGCGTAGCAAAGCTATGTCCGCCGTGAGCTTACCGACTTTGTTCTGGTACATGGACAACGCGGACATACGCTCACCTCACTCGACGCTTCGTGCCTACAGATCAGTTTATCCCGCGCAAGCACGATAACCACGGTCCCGTCGCCGATCATATCCGGCGGCTGTTCCGTAGCTGGCGCTCACTGCTGCTTGCGGCCTCACGGACGAAGAGATAGACCTCCTCTGGTTCACCGCCCCGGATGCCGCGCTTCTGATCCGTGAGCGAGGAGCTACCCACGTCCACCCACCACCCAAGATGGATCTGAGCTAGATCCTGGACGCGGGCCGCCCCGTTACAGAGGCGGCCGCCGGCGAGCAATCAGCAAACGTCTCCCGAGATAGGGAAGGGAAGCATCCCGCGCGGATCTCGCCCACGATCCGCCGGCGCACCCCGGCTGCCGAACGAAGCGAACGGTAGCCGGGAATTCAGGCGCGTGAAAGCCGTCGGAAGGCCCCGTTTTCGGTGGCGGCTACGGAGATGCGGACGGGGAGGCCGAAGGAGACGCCGAGGGAGACGCCGAAGACGACGCGGAGCCTGTCCCGCCGGTGCTGGTCGTCAGGAACACCGGAGAGCCGGAAGCCGCCGCGCTCCCCGCCGGGGGGTCCTGGTCCAGGATCACACCCGCTGGCACGGTCGCGCTCGGCGCCTCCTCCACGCCCCCGAGGATGAAGCCCGCCTTTCTCAGGGCTCTCTCCGCCGCCGGGTAGGGGAGGCCGACGAGGTTTGGGACGCCGCCGGAGGGAGCCTCCTGAGTAGGCTCCTCTCGTGGACCCTTGCCGACCGCGAGGAGGATCCTCGCCCCCTTCTGCACCTCTCTTCCGCCAGGCACCGACTGCTCCAGCACCCTGCCGGCGTCCTTCTCGGCGCTCTCGCGGGGCCGAACCCCAGCCCCCAGGCCGACCGCACGGAGGCGTTCGCGCGCCTCGCGCCCGGTCAAACCTTCCACGTCGGGGACCGCGACCTCCTCGGGGCCGAGCAACGCCCGCCGGACCCCTTCGAACGCTTCGCGCGCCTGGCCGGGTATGTCGCCGAGCATCCCGGACAGACCTCTTCTGGCGGGGTCTCCCCACAGGCCCCATCCGGCGGCGCCGAGCAGGACGAGGAGCGCAGCGAGAACCGCCAGGACCAGGAGCGGCCTCCGGCGGCGTGATCCGGCGTCGCCTGACGTGGGCGGCGGAAGGGTCGGAACCTTCGGGGCCGTCGGGCCGGCAGGGGCGACAGGGTGTGCGCGGTCCCCGAGACGATCCTCCAGGCGGTTCCGCACCCGGCGGAGCTCGTCGAAGAGCTCCGCCGCGCTCCTGAAGCGGTTCCCGGGATTCTTCGCCAGGAGCTTCGCGACGAGGGTGTCCAACGCCTCCGGCACCTCGGGGTTCGTGTCCCTGGGGCGGGGCGGAGGCCCGGCAGCGTGCCGGACGCGCACGTCCGCCGCGTTATCGGCCTCGAAGGGCAGTCCGCCGGTCAGCGCCTCGTAGAGCACCACGCCCAGCGAGTACAGGTCGCTCCGGGGCGTGGCGGCCAGTCCCGTGGCCTGCTCGGGAGACATGTATTTGGCGGTGCCGAGCACGGTGCCGGGTTTGGAGATCGTGGTGGCGTGGGCGGCGTGCGCTATGCCGAAGTCGGCCACCTTGGCGTCGCCGTTCGCGGCGAGGAGCACGTTCTGGGACTTCACGTCCCGGTGGACGACGCTTGCCTCGTGTGCTGCCCGCAGGGCCTCGGCGACCTGGGAGGCGAGCCGGGCCGCTTCGGCGGGGTCCAGAGGACCTTTGCTAGCGATGCGATCTTTGAGCGTGCCGCCGGGCACGTGCTCCATGACGATGTAGTAACGGCCCTCCCCGGAACGGCGTTGATCGTAGACCTGGACGGCATTCGGGTGGTTGAGGGTGGCGGCGCTTCTCGCCTCGCGGCGGAAGCGTTCGAGAAACACCTCATCCTCGGCCAGCCACTCCTTCAGCATTTTGAGGGCCACGTCGCGGCCCAGGACCTCGTCGCGGGCGAGGTAGACCTCGGCCATGCCACCTTCGCCCAACGGACGGAGGATCTCGTAGCGACCGTCGAACAGGGCACGTTTCATAAGGGTTTTCTACCCGCCACTGCCCGCCGCAAAAGGCACACCACCATACCCCGACGAAGCCCGCGAGGTTTCCCCTGCCAGGAACGCCCCTCCCGGTCCTCTCTAGCCTCCATCCTCTTCGGAATCTTCCGGCGCGGGCGAAGCGGAGGCGGAAGATGAGGCGGAAGATGAGGCGGAGGGTGATGCGGGGGCGGACGGCGACGCAGATGGTGACGCAGATGGTGATGCAGATGGTGACGCAGATGGTGAGGCGGACGAGGGAGCGCGCGGTGCTGGCGGGGCAGATGATCCGGGCGACGCCGGGGCTGGCGATGCTGACGCGGAGGGCGCAGGGGAGGCGGAGGCCGATGATGAGGAAGACGCGGACGCCTCCGGGCTACCGAGGCCTCCCGAGGGAACGCTTGGGCCGCCGCTGATGATGAGGACCACGGGCGTCCTCGACGCCACGGCCGTACCGGCGGGCGGGTCCGTTCCCACGACCGTGCCGACCGGCCGGGGACTCGGCTCGGTTCGCGTGCCCGTCACCTCGCAACCCGCCTCCCGGAGCATCGCCAGCGCCTCCTCCACGCTCAGGCCCTGGACCACCGGGACATCTATCTGGTCGATCTCCGGAGGGCCGGAACTGACGACCAAGTCCACCTCGGTGTCTGCCTCCGTCTTCTCGCCCGCCGGGGGGTCCTGGCCGGAGATCTTACCCTCCGGCACCTTCTCGCTCGGGGCTTCTTTGCGGTCGCCGGGTTTAAGGCCCGCCTCTCTGAGCCGATCCTCGGCCTCCTCGGGGGTCAGGCCGACGAGGTCGGGCGCTTCGACGATCCGGGGACCATCGCCCACGGCCAGGGCGACCCGCGATCCCCTGGCGACCTCCTCGCCGCCGGGGACCGACTGTTCGAGCACCTTGCCCTCGTCCTCCGCGGCGCTCTTCCTCCGCTCGACAGAGACCCCGAAACCCTTCTCTGCGAGACGCTCCCGCGCCTCCTTTTCTTCGAGCCCGACCACCCCGGGCACTTCTCCCCGTCCGACGCCCAGAGCTTGCCCGGCTTCCTCCGCAGCCCGTCCCAGGGAGCCGACCACCGGTCCGTCGGGACCCCGCGACAGGACCAGGCCCGCCAGGGCGAGTAGGGCGACGAGCGCCGCCAGGAGCGCCAGAAGTATCCACGACCCGCGCCGGAAGGAGCCGCGACGCGATCCGCCCGGGCTTCCGGGGAAAGCCGCCGGCGCGGCTAGCCGCTGCGTCTCGGCCTCCCCCGCGACCGGCGCGTGGACCGGGGGCAGCCCCTCTGCCACCCGCCGGAGATCCCCGGCGAGCTCCGCCGCCGATCCGTACCGGTCCCCGGGCCTTTTGGCCAGAAGCCTCATGACGAGGGCGTCCAACGTCCCCGGGACCCGCGGGTTCACCTCTCCGGGAGGGCGCGGCGGCTCGGTGACGTGCTTCATGGCCACGCCGACCGCGCTGTCGGCCTCGAAGGGCAGCTCGCCGGTGAGCATCTCGTAGAGCACCACGCCCAGCGAGTACAGATCGCTCGTAGGGCCGACCGGGTCACCCATCGCCTGCTCGGGGGACATGTAGTTGGCGGTGCCCAGCACCAGGCCGCTGTCGGAGAGCGGGGCCGCCTCGGCGGCGCGCGCTATGCCGAAGTCGCCCACTTTGGCGTCGCCGCTTACGGTCAGGAGGACGTTCTGGGGCTTGATGTCCCGGTGGACGACGCCGGCCCCGTGGGCCACGCCGAGAGCGTCGGCGACCTGCGCGCCCACGCGGACGGCTTCGTCGGGGTCCAGGGCGCCCTCGCGCAAGATGCGGTCCTTGAGCGTGCCGCCGGACACGTACTCCATAACGATGTAGTAAGAGCCGTCCTCCGAACGCCCCCGGTCGTAGACGGCGACCACGTTGGGATAGTTGAGAGAGGCTGCGCTCTTCGCCTCACGCTCGAATCGTTCGACAAATCCCTCATCCTCGGCGTAGTGCTCCCTCAAAACCTTGAGGGCGACATCGCGGTCGAGGTCCCTGTCGTGGGCGAGATAGACTTTACCCATGCCCCCGCCGCCCAGGAAGCGCGAAAGAGCGTAACGGTTGTCTACGGTTATACGATCCATGTACAGTGATTGTATACGCCCGAACCGTTCTGGGCGGGTGTCCGGGTTCTCGTCTAGCTCAATTGAGCTAGAAAAAAATCACTCATTTGGGGGATATGATCGTCCTTCGGAGTGGGTTATCCTACTTCGTAGACCGGGCGGATACCTTTCCCCCCTCCTTCCAGTAACGCCCGGCATTTACCTTCATGGCCGCCCCGAACCCCCTCCCGGGGCCGGCCATTTCCGAAAGGCCCTCCAGGAATCGCCCGCCTCTTCCAGCGGGCCGCACGTTCGCGGAGCCCGCGGAGGCCCGCGCGTGGAGATTTTTCGTTGATGCGTGGCCTCTTTTTCGGGGCGGCGCTCTTCGCTTTCGCCGTCAGCGCCGTCAAGCTGGGCGAGGCGCTTTACGCCGCGCGGAAAGTTCCCACGCTCGCCGGGGAGAAGCCGTCCGAACCTCCTTCCGGTTTTCCGCGGCTCTCGGTAGTCGTGCCGGCCCGCAACGAGGAGGATGGGCTGGAGGTCTCGTTGGGATCCATGCTGGCGCAGGACTATCCCGCGCTGGAGGTCGTGCTGGTGGACGACCGCTCTTCGGACGGGACGGGGCGGGTCATGGAGCGGGTCGCCGCAGGCCGGGAGAACGTCCGCGTGGTCCACGTCGAGGGGTTGCCGGAAGGCTGGCTCGGCAAGAATCACGCGGCGTACGCCGGTGCCGCTTTGGCGAGCGGGGAGTGGCTGCTCTTCACGGACGCCGACGTCCGGTTCCGGCGGGATGCGGTGCGGCGGGCCGTTCTGTACGCGGAGGAGCACGGCCTCGACCATCTCACCCTCGTGCCTGACCTGGACCTGAAGGGGTACTGGCTGCGCAGCGCCGTGGCCTTCTTCTACGTGGCTTTCCTGCTCTACCGAGGCTACTACCGGGCGAACGTCCCTTCGTCCAAGACGGGCGTCGGCATCGGGGCGTTCAACCTGATCCGACGCCGCGCCTACGAGGAAATCGGCACCTACCGGGCCTTCGCCCTCCGCCCGGACGACGACCTGAGCCTCGGGGCGCGGGTGAAGAAGCTCGGGCTGCGCCAGCGGATATTAGGCGGATACGGGCTCCTCTCGGTGGAGTGGTACGGCTCTCTGGGAGCCCTGATCCAGGGCGTCGAAAAGAACGTCTTCCCCGCCCTTGACTACGGCCTCGTCAAGGTGGCCGGGTACTTCGCCGGCCTGCTGACGGTGACGGTGTGGCCGTTCGCGGGGGTGTTCGTCACGGATGGCTCGGCCCGGCTGCTCTGCCTCGGCGCGGTGGCGGCGCAGTTCGGGACTTACGTGATGGTCAACCGGTTCCTCGGGTGGCGGGTCTTTCCTCTGGCCCTGGGCTATCCTGCGTGCGCCCTCCTGTTCGCTGGTGTGCTCGTCCGCTCCACCGCCCTCGCGCTCCTGCGCGGCGGCATCTACTGGCGCGGCACCTTCTACCCGCTCTCCCT
>JACCTS010000522.1 GCA_013812245.1 Rubrobacter sp. | reverse complement strand
CTCCCCCGAGCTCTTCTACTCCGTTTCAGAGGCCCTCCACGCCGCCAGAGAACTCGGCCTCGCGGTAGCGCCCCGGGAGCGAGTGCCCGCCTGAGAGATGGGTCGACCGGTGTCAGCGCCGGATGCTGGGGCCGACGCGCTTCATGGCGGTGCGGAAGTCGTAAGTGGTTACCGAGAGCGCGGAGAGCTGGTGGGGCGCTATGCGCTTCTCGAGGTCGCGCAGGTTTATGGTGCGGCGCATGCACACCAAGGCCGCCTCCCGGCACAGCGCCTCCAGGTCGGCGCCAGAGTAGCTGCCGGTGTGCTGTGAGATCTGCTTGAGGTCGAGGTCAGGGTCGGTGGGCATGCCTTTGGTGTGGATGCCCAGGATGTGCAGCCGCGCCTCGGCGTCTGGAAGTCCGATCTCGATTTCGTGGTCGAACCGGCCAGGCCGCCTCAGAGCCGGGTCGAGGGCATTCGGCCTGTTGGTGGTGGCGATGACGCACACCCTTCCGAGATCGCTCATGCCGTCCATCAGGGAGAGGAGCTGGGAGACGAGAGTCGCCTCGAAGCTCTCGCTCATCGTGTCGCGCGAGGAGGCGAAAGAGTCTATCTCGTCAAACAGGACGATCGCGGGCGACTTGGCCCGCGCCTCGGAGAAGATGGAGCGCAGCCGCGCCTCGCTCTGGCCCCAGTACTTGTTGAGGATCTCAGGCCCCGACACCGCGATGAAGTGCGCCCCGCTCTCGTGGGCCACGGCCCGCGCCAGGAGCGTCTTGCCCGTACCAGGCGGCCCGTAGAAAAGGATGCCCTTGTGCGGCCTGATGTTCAGGCGCTTGAAGACCTCGGGGTGCGTGATCGGCAACTCCACCGCCTCCCGCACCAGGGCTATGGTTTCGCGCATCCCACCCACATCCTCGTAGCGCGTCCTGGGGACGTTGCGGATTCCCGGCGCCGTCCCCGACGCCGCTGCGACCCCGGCCCCACCGCTCCTGACGCTGCGGGCCAGCCGCTCCAGCAGGCCCTCCCGCTCCTCCATCGCAGGGACCTCCTCCGGCTCCTCTTCCGTGCGGTCTTTGCCGATGGTCCAGCTTTTCAGGGGGCCGTTCTCCCGGTAGCGCCAACCCGTCTCTTTGGCAGGGTCTATCTCTTCGGGGAGACGGGCGACGATCTCGGCGGTCGTGTCGAGGTCGAGGATCGGGCACCGCACGCACGGCCCGAGATCCAAGAGAATGCGGTCGGTGATCGCCTCCTTGTCAACCCGGAAGACGCCATTCTCCCCCATTTCTCCGAACGAGTACCACGAGTTCTTCGTCGGATGTTCGTTGTCGTAGATCCGGATTTGACGGCACGAGAAGAGCTGCTTGTCCTCCAGCGAGCGCGGCGTACACCACTCCCTGGCGGATCGCCCGGAACGCTGTTTTCTGAGGAAGCAGCGCAGCCCATCGAACAGCTCGTCGCCGGAGATGGGCGCGCCGTCGGCGGCGTACTCGGCCTCCTTCTCGCCGCGCAGGAGCCCCGAGAGCTCGTCCAGAGGACGCCAGTCGGAAGGGAGATCCAGGTCCACCAGCGCCCGCGCCGTTCCGTTGACGCCCGCGACCCGGTACGAGTGATGACGGGCCGCGGTCGCGGCGGCCCTTCCAAGGGCGCCATCGGCGCCGAGTGGGAAACTGACCCGTACCTTCATCGCCCCAGATTCTATCCCACGGCTTGCGCCCCGGAGCGTTCCCGGCTACCGTGCCTGAGGCCATCCTCTAACAAACGAAAGTGAGCGAAGATGAGCGAAGACACCAACCCGCCGGTCTCGACCGGCCGTGGCGACGACGGGACGACAACTCTGCTCGGCTCCGGCCGCATGGACAAGCACGACCCGCGCATCGTCGTGCTCGGCGACGTGGACGAGGCAAGCTCCTTCCTGGGCCTGGCCCGCGCCGAGGCTGGAGAAGGTGAAACGGGGACGTTGCTGCTGGAGCTTCAGCGCCTCCTCTACCGCGTCATGGGCGACGTGGCGATGCCGCGGGAAGAGAACGCCGTCGGAGAAGAGGATCTGCGGTTCGTGGACGACGCCCTGTCTTCCTGGCGGAAGCGCACGGAGATACCGCGCGAGTTCGTCGTGCCGGGCGAGAGCCGGCTCGGGGCGCTCCTGGACGTGGCACGCTCGGTCGTGCGCCGCGCCGAGCGGAGCCTAGTCGCTGCCGGATTCACCGGGAATCATCCCTACGCCGTGCGGGTCGTCAACCGGATCTCCGATCTCCTGTTCGTCGCCGCCCGCGGCGCGGATGGGAAGGTCCGTACCTCGAAGGGTTCGTAGGCGGAGAGCTGGATCAGGCAGGTCTATCCACCCATTCGGGGGGAGGTGTGATCTCCGGCTCGGGATGCGGACCCGGACCGTCCATGCCGGTCTCGCTCACGGTCATCAGGATCTTCACCTTCACGTCCCGGTCGCATACGTCCTGGCAGGAGAGGCGGAACTGCCCCAGGAAACCCCGGCTCTCCAGCACCTCCAGTTCGGCGCGGGTCATCTGGTCCCGCTCGCCTTCGAGGTACTCGACGCGGCAGGTCGTGCAACGGGCGTAGGAGCCGCAACGGTGCAGGATATCCACCCCCGCATCCTCCTCTATCGCAAGGACCAGCCGCTTGCCTTCCTCCACGTCAAACGTACCGGCACCGTCCACCTCGACCCTGGGCAAGACTTCCTCCTCTGATAGCCGCCAGCGCAATGGAAGCTGAAAGCCGAAGGCTATCATAGCGAGCGCACCGGCGGCCCTTCGGGGTAATATTATGGTCATTCCTGTAGTTCGTCCGGTTCGGGGAGGTCTTGTGGTCGAGCGGGAGACAGTTGTGGGTCACGAGAAGCTGCACGCCCGTCCGGCGGCGCTCCTGGTGCAGCGGGCCAAAGGGTTCGAGTCCGAGCTGAAGCTGGAGAAGGATGGGAACACCGTCAACGCGAAGAGCCCGATGGGCGTGATGCGTCTCGGCGCGGGCCGCGGGGACGCGGTGCGGATACTCGCCGAGGGCCCGGACGAGGAGGAGGCAGCCGAGGCGCTCGCGGTCTTCGTCGCCGGGGAGGGCTCGTAGCTTTCGGGGGTTCGGACGTATAAACTACCGTCTCTTCCGAGAAAGGGGTGGTGAGCTTGGATCACAGGCCGCCTTCGGTCAAAGTGGACAAGCCGTGGGGCAGGTTCGAGCAGTACACACACAACCTCCCCTGCACGGTCAAGATTATCACCGTCGCCCCCGGCGGCACCCTTTCCCGCCAGTACCACCACCAGCGCGACGAGCTATGGGTCGTGCTCGACCCCGGCGCGAAGGTGGAGCTCGGCGAGAATGTCCTCTACCCCGAACAGGAAGAGAAGCTCTTCATCCCCCGCGAAACGGTCCACAGGCTCTCCGCCGACGGAGACGGGCCGGTCAGGGTACTGGAGATCTCCTTCGGCGAGTTCGACGAGGAGGACATCGTCCGTCTGGAGGACGTCTACGGCCGCACGGGACCGTGAAGCCAGGAAGCCTCCCCGCAGCCCCCGGTCTGGCGATGGCGAGTGAGCTTTAGGGGCGAAGAGCAACCTCGCCGGGCCGGCCACGAGGAGACCGGGGAACCGGTCCCTGCGGGAGAGCGGGGACGAAGGAGAAGCTCGCGGGTTCCGCTCCTGCTCTTGCTGGTCTTGCTGTTAATCGTGGTGCTGGTGGTGGGCGTGATCCTCTTGCTCCGCTCTCTGGGAGAGAGCGTCTCCGGCACCAGCATCGCCAGGGACTCGCTGGACTCCGGTCCCGAGCCCCACGTGCGGCTCGTCAACGGTGCGGGACAGGTGAGCGTCGAGGGCGTGAAAGACCTGAAGGCCGTGGAGTACGAGGTGATCCGGTACGCCAGGGGCCCCGACCCCGCCGCCGCCAAGAACAACGCCTCGGAGATCCCGGTTGACTTCTCCCGCGAGGACTCGACCCTGATCCTTCGTACGGATGGTGGCCGGGACACCGGCGCCGACTACGCGCTGCGCGTACCGGCCGGCAGCGCCATGGAGATCGAGTCCGAGGCCGGCGACGTCGAGGTCACGGGCCTCTCCGGCCACGTTACCGTAAAGGCGGAAGCCGGGGACGTGGAGGTCCGGGGTAGCGGCGGCTCCGTGACGATCGAGTCGCCAGGGGGGGACGTTACCCTCTCCGGGATGAACACGGAGACCGGACAGGCTGAACTCACGGTAGGCTCGGGGGACGTCGCCCTGGAAGACCTCGTCCTCGGCACGCTGGAGGCCGGAGTAGAGGCTGGTGACGTGGCCTTCTCGGGACGATTCTCCGGCGGCGGCCGGGTCGTCGTCGAGACGGGCAGCATAGCCGCCCGGATACCGCCCGAGGACACCACGGACCTGGATCTGGAGGCCCGAGTCGGCGAGGTGGTGCGCGAGAGCGCGCCCGATAACGCGCCAGAAGGTTCGGGAGAAGGCTCTGGGCAGGAATCCGGGGACGAGGGCCAGTAGTTGAGTGGCCGTGGCGGATACCCAGGCTACCATGCTTCAGAGAGTTTCTGGAGCGCCCTCGTCGGCGTCTGGTTCTCGCCGCGCAGGTTCTTCGCCCGGCTCGACCCCGAAGGAGGGCTCCTCCGGCCGATCCTCTTCGCCTCCGCCATCCTTTACCTGAACCTGATCCTCGATTCCGTGCTTCAGGCAGCCTGGATCCAGGAGTTCAACTATGCCTTCATCTACACCGTGTTCCTCGGGGTCCCAGTAGCACTTGTGCTCGCCCCGATCCTCGTGGCTGGCCTGGCGGCGCTCGTCCTCGTCATACTCGACGGTTCTCCTTCACGCGCGAAGTTCGGCCTCGTCTTCCGCTACCTGTGCTACGCCAGCGGCATCGGGGTGGTGCTCTGGGTCCCCTTCGGCCCCCTTCTCGCCATCCCCTGCGGCGCATACGCCGCCACCATAGCCGTGAAGGAGGCCCTGAACGAGAGCTGGAACCGTGCCGCCGCTGCCGCCCTCATACCACTCGGGGCGGTCATCGCCATCCTGCTGCTCTTCACCGGCCTCGACGAAGCCGCGAGCTTCTTCGTCAACCCGCCGGACAGGTAGGCTTCCGGTCAGCCGTCTTGCCGGCTACAGGTATCGATTGGCTCCTCTTTCTCTGTACGAGCATTGGCCACGGCAACACCGGCCAGCAGTATCAGTACGAGAATACCGGCAAGAACGTACGCGACGCCCTGAACCACCGGGACCCGGACTAGGGCCTGTCTGATGAATGGGAATGACCATGTTAGCCTCCACTCTTCGAGCGTTCGCAACGGCCGAAGGGAGCGTACTTGCCATGGTGAGACGGGGCGAGATCACCGACAAAGCGTGGGAGCGGATATCTCCGCTTTTGCCCGAGAATGGCAGCCCAGGCAAGCAATGGCGCGATCACCGTCGAGTCATG
>JACCTS010000262.1 GCA_013812245.1 Rubrobacter sp. | reverse complement strand
CGCGACTCCGGGGAGCTCTCCGACGAGACCGCCGAAAAGCTCAAGGACGCCATCGGCAGCTTCAACGAGAACTACGAGCCGTCGGAATCCGGGGTCTCGATAAGCACCGCGCCGGGCAACGAAGACGAGGACGATGAAGATGAGGACTCCGGTTCCGAGGACTCGGAGAACGGCTCGGGGAGCTAGAAGTTGGCTTCTCTCAGGGACCTCAAGCGTCAGATCGGCTCGATCCAGAACATCTCCAAGGTCACGGACGCCTTGCAGGCCGTCTCGGCGGTGAAGTTCCGCCGGGCCGAAGCCCGGGTGAAGAAGGCAAGGCCATACGCGGAGAACGTCGAGGAGATGATGCGCGACATCGCCTCCAAGTCCACGAGCAGCAACCCGCTCATGGTGGGACGCGAGAACGTCTCGACCGTCGCGGTCGCCACCCTGACCTCGGACCGGGGGCTCGCGGGCGGGTTTAACGCCCAGGTCCTCCGGCGGACTATGCGCTTCCGGCAGGAGCAGAGCGCGGACCTCGTGCAGGTCGCGAGCGGCAGGAAGGGGATCGGGTTCTTCCGATTCCGGCGTATCAGGCTCGCGGAGGAGTACAGCGGCTTCTCCGACACCCCGACTTACGAGAAGGCGCGGGAGATCGGACGCCGGCTCACGGGGCTCTTCCAGGACGAAGAGGCAGATGAGGTGTACCTGATCTACAACCGCTTCGTGAACGCCGCCGTGCAGCAGCCGGTCGTCACGCGCCTCCTGCCCGTGGCGCCGGAGGACGGCGAAGAAGACGAAGACAACGGGGATGACTCCGGCAACCCGTACGAGTTCGTGGAGGACGCGGACGAGATCCTGAAGCGCCTCGTCCCAAAGTACGTGGAGACGATGGTCTGGCAGGCGCTTCTCGAAGGCGCGGCCGGCGAGCACGGCGCCCGTATGACGGCCATGAAGAACGCCACGGACAACGCCAACGAGCTGGTGGACACCCTGACGTTGCAGATGAACAAAGCGCGGCAGGCCCAGATCACGCAGGAAATACTTGAGATCGTGAGCGGGGCCGAGGCCCTGTCCTCAGGCTAGAGGAGGAACGCTATGACGGAGAACGGCGGAGCGAGAGAAGACGGCGCGAGGAACGGCGGCGGACCCGAGCAGGGCGGTATTGGACGGGTCATCGAGGTGAAGGGACCGGTCGTGGACGTCCGGTTCCCGCCAGACGAGATACCGGAGATCTACAACGCCGTCACCGTACCGCTGAAGACGGAGACCGGCGAGGAAGGCACCCTGACCCTGGAAGTGCAGCAACTTCTCGGGGACGACATGGTCCGCACGGTCGCCATGTCCTCCACCGACGGCCTACAGCGCGGCCTCGAGGTGCAGGACACCGGGCAGCCCATTGCGGTTCCGGTCGGTGACAACGTGCTCGGTCGCGTGCTGGACGTTCTCGGCGAGCCGGTGGACGAGCTGGGCCCGGTCGAGGCCGATGACCACTGGCCGATACATCGCCCCTCGCCGAAGTTCGCGGACCTCACCACGCAGGCCGAACAGTTCGTCTCCGGCATCAAGGTCATGGACCTCCTTTGCCCGGTGCGCCGGGGCGGCAAGACCGGCCTGTTCGGGGGCGCCGGCGTCGGCAAGACGGTGCTCATCACCGAGCTCATCAACAACATCGCCCTCCAGTACGAGGGCACGTCGGTCTTCGCCGGGGTGGGGGAGCGCACCCGCGAGGGCACCGACCTGTACGCAGAGATGGAAGAGGCCGGCGTCCTCAAGAACACCGCGCTCATCTTCGGCCAGATGAACGAGCCGCCCGGCGCCCGCTTCCGCGTGGGCCTCACCGGCGTGACCATCGCCGAGTACTTCAGGGACGAGCGGGGTCAGGATGTGCTCTTCTTTCTCGACAACATCTTCCGCTTCGCCCAGGCCGGCAACGAGGTCTCCGCGCTCATGGGCCGGATGCCCTCCGAGGTCGGTTACCAGCCGACGCTCGCCACCGAGATGGGGACCTTGCAGGAGAGGATCACCTCGACCAAGAACGGTTCGATCACCAGCTTCCAGGCCGTGTACGTGCCGGCTGATGACTTCACCGACCCGGCGCCGTTCACGGTTTTCTCCCACCTCGACTCGACGGTCTCGCTCTCGCGGGCCCTCACGGAGCAGGCCATCTTCCCGGCTGTGGACCCGCTGTCCTCGACCTCCACAATCCTCGATCCGTCGGTCGTGGGCGACGAGCACTACCAGGTGGCGCAGGAGGTTAAGAACATCCTCCAGCGTTACAAGGAGCTTCAGGACATCATCGCCATCCTCGGCATAGACGAGCTGTCGGAGGAGGACAAGGTGATCGTGGGCCGCGCCCGCCGTTTGCAGCGTTTCCTCTCGCAGCCGTTCTTCGTCGCCGAGGCCTTTACCAGCCTCG
>JACCTS010000261.1 GCA_013812245.1 Rubrobacter sp. | reverse complement strand
GTAAGGGTAGCTCTGCGCAAGCTCCCCACACTCGACAATCGAGACAGCTGGGTGGCGAGCCGGATCCCTTGTGCCGCAAGACAGACTGAGCCCAGGACGTGAGCGCTAAGAAACGTGACCCCGGTGCTCCCCGAGACGATTTCGCGACCGCAACTGAGCAGATAATTTCGCGCTGCGCTCTCTCCTGAAGTGCATTTAGCACGTCACCACAGCTTTCAGACCAAAGTGATCGACAAGCAAGAAATCATTGGTTCAATCCCACTACGCGCCACTCTAAGCAGCGAGCCGGCGACGACGAGAGGCTCCCAGGCCTTCACTCTTCGTCCCAGAAGTCGCGCTCACGCAGCGGGGGTTTGAATCCACCCAGCGGCTCCACCCCAAGCGGGTCCGGCTCGAGCTGATTGACTTGGCTCGGGGCCTCACGGCCATGACCCCGTCTACCACTGGTCACAACCAGGGCTGCTAGGCCGGTGGTGATGGGAACTGACGCGACCAATCCGATGCTACCGACGAACGTGCGGACGATCTCCTCAGCGACGGTCTCGGTATTGATGACCTGACTCAAGCCGCGATTGGACACCGAGAACAGGATTAGCAGCGGTAAGGACGCACCCGCGTACGCCAGAACCAAAGTGTTGACTGTCGAAGCGATGTGATCGCGGCCGATGCGGATCGCAGCTCGATAAAGTTCGGCGATGCCGTATCCAGGATTCGCCTTCTGAAGCTCCCAGACAGCAGATGCCTGGGTAACGGTCACGTCGTCCAAGACCCCAAGTGTTCCAATGATGATGCTCGCCAGCAGAAGACCCTGGAGGTTCACCTGCTGCTGGCTTATCTGTAGAAACGCTGCCTCTTCCGATCCGGCACCCGTGAAGATCGAGATGTTCACGAAAAAGAGCGCCAAGAGGCCCGTAAGCAGCAAGCTTGCGAGGGTCCCGAGAACTGCTGTGGTGGTAGCTGCGTTCAGGCCATGAGCCATGTAAAGAGCCAGGAACATGATCATCGCACCGCCGATGATGGCGACCCAGAGTGGATCGCTCCCCTCGAGGATGGCCGGCAGTACAAACTTGATAAGGATCAGGAGCGAGATCGCCAATCCTGCGAGCGCGGCTAGGCCTCGCCATCGGCTCAGTGCGATAACCACCAGGGAAAAGACGATCGCGAGAGCGAGCAACGGCACCCGTCGGTCGAAATCCAAGAAGAAGTACTTGGGCGGGGTCGGAGTACCAGGCGCCAATTCTTGCTGTTGATCGGCCGAACCCACGATGACGGAATCACCGACCTGGACCAACCTCGTTCGAGGGCCGGTGCTGAAGTCCAGAGTGAAGGATTCACCGGAGTCGTCGCCCTCGGCCAACCTCACAGTGACCGTTGAGCAGATGAAGTTCTCCTGACCCGGCACATCCGGACATGGTCTGGAGGCAACGTCGCTGACTGAGGCTTTGAATTCTTGGGAAAATACGCCCTGCAACTTCAAGCCCTCACCGTCCGGCCAAAGGATTGCGAAGCCGATCAACGTGGCAAGAACAAAAGGAGCCAGCGCCAAGAGAAGAAGGCGCTGAGTTCGTGGAGGAATTCTTATCTTGGCATGTGAGTGGTGAGAGTGGCCCATCAGCGCGAGTATCTCAGACCCCCCGCCCTTCGTTCTGATCGCAGGCGCTGCAGAGCCCGAACACCTCAACCGAGTGAGTTACAGAGGAGAATCCGTGTCGCCGGCCGGCCTCTCTTACCCAGGTCTCAATCGCTCGGCTGCGGATCTCTGCGGTCTTGCCACATGATCGGCACACGATGTGGTGGTGGTGCTCATCGATCGCGCAAAGTCGATACAACGCCTCGCCCTCATCGTTGCGCACGACATCGACCTCTCCGGCGGCTTCCAAGATCTGGAGGGATCGATACACAGTCGTGAGCCCGACGCTTACACCGCGCTCCTTCAGCACGCTGTGTAGTTCCTGAGCAGTGCGAAATGTCGATCATCCGCCTGGGTCGCATCGTGGAGTCGGGCGGCCTGACCGAGCTGCGGCACCTGACCCGGACCACCATGGTCGTGGAGACGGCTCAGCCCGCCGCGGGGCTGGGCGATCTCGCCGGGGTCCACAACCTCAGTGCCGATGACTCCCGGGTGAGGTTCGACGTGGACTCCCACCACGTCGATGAGGTCGTGCGCCATCTATCGGGGCTCGGCGTGCGCAGCCTGGTCAGCCACCCACCCACGCTCGAGGAGTTGTTCCTGCGCCACTACGGCGACGAGCTCGCCCATGCTTCGGTTCGGGGTCCCGCGCCGGAATGAGAACGCTCACCGGAACCCGGGCGCTGGTCCGTCTGATCCTGCGGCGCGACCGCTTCCTTCTGCCGCTGTGGATCGTGTTGCTGCCCCTTACTCTGCTGATCCAGCCGTCTGCAACCGCCGACCTGTTTCCCACTCCCGCGCAACTCGAGACCTATGCGAACACTCTTCGGACCCCCGCGTTAACCGCTCTGTACGGTCCCGTGTGATGTCTCCGAGTCGCTGCGAGCGACCAGGGCGCAGAGCCCTGCCAGGATCAGGGAGAAAGGCCCCCACATGAAACGTTCCCAAGGACTTGGCGAAGCGAAGTTCAACAAGGCCCCGAAGGCCAGGACACCGACCACGATCCAGGCGGCTCGCCGGAGAAGGGGGCTCGCTGGCGGCGTGGCTCGCAGACCAGCACGGCGCATCACGACCACCGCAGCGAAGGCCCACATGGCGGCGGCAAAGACGCTCACGACGCGCAGATCGGTGGGCAGCTGCCCTTCATGAATTCCCCCCAGAGCGGCGCGGGCGAAGGGGGCTCCCAGCGCCAAACTGAGCTGGAAGGCCACAACGACCAGCAGCCCCCCACCGCGGCCACGTCGGTTGCTCTATCTCCCTTTTGTATGGTCGTTACCCTCCCGGCGCTCACGCGGCGAGCCTGAACGGTGGGTATTGGTCAGTGACCAAGAGCATCGAATACGCCTGCACACGGAGTCCCCAGCGCATCACTCCCTCGACGAAGTCGAAGATGCCGCGCGGGTAGCGTCCCGTGAAGAGGATGGCGAACCAAGCGATGATCACAGCGAAGACCGCAGCGATGCCGAGGAAGAACAGCACGATGAAGTGAGGGATGGCTAGAAACCATTTGACAAGCGGTAACCAGCGATTGAGGTCACTCTTCACATCTGGGTAGTCGAGGTCCAGGTGCACCCATTGTTCTTCGTCGGTGGATGGGTATCGGTCGGACATCAGGGCGAGATACGACGACACCCGAGCTGTAAAGCGGGTTAGCTGGAGATTGAAATCGAACCACCAGCGTGGGTACTTCTGGCGGAAGAGGATCATCAGTAGAGGCCCGAAGAACAGAAGGCCCCCCGCGGCGGCGACAGCCTCCTTGCCGTTTTCGTAGCCCGCCTGCCATGTCCACCCGCTCACGCTAGCGAGCA
>JACCTS010000500.1 GCA_013812245.1 Rubrobacter sp. | reverse complement strand
GAGAGGAGGACGCCTATGGAGACGGGAGTGTCGTACAGCACGGAGCGGCTGGATCATCTGGGGATAGTGGCAGGGGTATGCCGAGAGATAGGGCTTGCCGAGTGGCTGGATGAGCAGGCAGGGGAATCGGAGCGGAAGGTAAGTGTGGGCACGGCAACAGTGGCGATGGTGCTCAACGGGCTTGGCTTCTCCAACCGGCGTTTGTACCTGGTCCCGCAGTTCTTCGCTAACAAGCCGGTAGAGCAGTTATTGGGAGCCGGGATCAAAGCCGAAGATCTCAACGATGACTGCCTGGGACGGACGCTCGACTGGCTCTACGAGAATGACCCGACCCGGTTGTTTGCAGGGATAGCGCGACGGGCGAGGGACATATTCGATATAGAGCGCAAGCAGCTACACGTGGACACGACCTCGTTTGCAGTTAGTGGTGAGTACAAAGCCACGGATGAGACGATGATCGAGGTGACGTACGGGTACTCGCGCGACCACCGGGACGACCTCAAGCAGTGGATGCTCTCGCTTGCTATCACCCACGATGGGGATGTGCCGGTGTATATGCGGCCCCTGGATGGCAACAGCTCGGACAACGTCACGCTGGTCGAGACGGTCACCGCGCTACAAGAGCAGTTCTGCGCCGAGACACCAGATGAGCCTTGTATCTTTGTAGCTGACAGCAAGCTGTACAGCGAGGCGAACATGAAGCGGCTCGGGGAGTCGAAGGTGTGGTGGGTGTGCCGGGTGCCGGAGACGAGCACCGAGGCCAAGGGAGTGATCGACCCTTACGCGCCGGACTGGCAGACCTCGGCCGATGGACAGACACGCTGGTACACCCGCGTTATGGAGTTGCCACAGGGCAAGGAGCGCTGGGTGGTGGTGAGCAGTAAGGCGGGGGAGCAGCGCGCCAAAGAGACGACCGAGCGCAAGGTTGTGCGCGAACAGGAGCAGTGGGAGAAGACGTTGTGGCACCTGGGGAACCGGGAGTTCGCCTGTGAAGCTGATGCCCAAGCCGCACTCTCGGAGGCGACCAAGAAGCTGCCGGCATGGTTCAAGATCAGTTCCGAGGTGGCCTCGTGCCCGCGGTATGCCAAGGTCGGCAGGCCCGGCAAAGATGCCATCCCCCAAGTGGTAGTCTGGCAGGTGAAAGCCACCCTCAACGTCGATCAGGATGGTGTGGAGCGGGAATGGCGCAGGCGTGCGGCCTTCGTTGTGGGCACCAACATACTTGATACCTCCGTGCTCTCCGATGAGCAACTGGCCAAGACGTACAAGGAGCAGGGTGGCGTGGAGCGAGGGTTCGGCTTTCTCAAGGATCCGCTGTTCCTGGCCTCATCCGTGTACGTCAAGAAGCCCTCTCGCATAATGGCTCTGAGCTTCATCATGGTGCTGTGCCTGCTGGTGTACCGTCTCGCCGAGCATCGGTTGAGAGCACGGCTGGTTAAAACCAAACAGACAGTGCCCAACCAGGTGGGTAAGCCGACTCAGCGCCCGACGATGCGCTGGGTGTTCCAGCTGTTCGAGGGCATAGACCTGCTACATATCAACTCACCCACCAACACCACGCTGCAAGTGCTGCGTATCCAACCCGTCCACGACCAAATCCTCAGATTACTCGGCCAGCCTTATCAGAAAATCTACAATCTCACGACTTGAGACTGCGGAATGTGGGCACAGCCCGCCGAATAGTTCCTTGATCGTTTCGTGCTGCGCGACGACGTATACTTCAGCAGAGAGGGTCGCGCTCAGGAAGAACGGAGTTCGAGGTACTGGAGCGGATGTTGCGGCGTGTAACGAGTCAGGTCATTGTGATCACCGGAGCATCCTCTGGAATCGGCCGTGAGACAGGGATCCGCCTCGGTGCGCGCGGCGCATCGGTGGTGCTTGCTGCCCGAAATGAAGCGGCTCTGCACGAGGTAGCGCGGGAGGTTGATCGGCTCGGTGGTCGTGCGCACGTGGTGGTGACTGACGTGGCGGAGTTCATCCAGGTGCAGAGGCTCGCCGATGAAGCGGTAGACCGGTTCGGGCGCATCGATACCTGGATTAACAATGCCGGCGTCAGTGTGTACGGGAGCGTGGAGCACGTGCCGGTCGAAGAGATTGAGCGGGTCATTCGGGTCAACCTGATTGGCATGATTTACGGCGTCAAGGCCGTGCTCCCTCATCTCAAGCGGCAGAGGCAGGGGACCATCATCAATGTCGCTTCAGTCCTCGGGCTGCGCTCCGTCCCGTTGCAGGCGGCGTACTGTTCGAGCAAGCATGGGATCAAGGGCTTTACAGACGCGCTGCGGATGGAGTTGAGGCGCGATTGGTGCGGCATCAACGTTGCGCTGATCCTGCCGAGCTCGATGAACACGCCCATCTTCAACGCCGCCCGATCCCGGATGAGGGGCAAGCCCAAGCCGCTACCGCCTGTCTACACACCTGCACTGACCGCCGAGGCGATCGTGTTTGCTACCGAACACCCAGTCCGCGACTTGATCGTTGGTGATGGAGGTAAGTTGCTCGATGTCGCGCAACGGATTAGCCCAGCCCTGGTCGACCGCTTCATGCTGCTTCAGCAACGGATGTTCAGTCAACAGCAGGTGAACGAGCGCTCCGACGGGGTAGACAACCTCTTTGAGCCGATAATGGGGGTGGGATCCGTCACCGGTGCGTGGGGTAAATCAGAGATTTCGACCAGTCCGTACACTCGCTATCTGGAGCCCTATCCCAACCGCAAGCGCCTCCTGGTGGCGCTAATTGCTGCTGGGCTGGTCGCGCTAACCCGCCGCGGTGCCAGGTAGGATCGGCTCCAATGAAGGTCGCTGTGCTACTCGGACCCGATGACGAACACCGGTGCTCCTGGGTACGCCGTAACCCTGTCCCGAACTCCTCGTCCC
>JACCTS010000482.1 GCA_013812245.1 Rubrobacter sp. | reverse complement strand
GCCTGGCAGCTACCGGGTCTGCTTCGCGGATAAGCCTATGCGGCGAATGACGGATGCCGCGTCAGGTGACCGGCGGTATCCGCAGAGGTGAGGTGCTCGGGATCCTCCCACCAGCGGTAGTTGGTGGGGTGGTCGCGGGCGGACTGGACCTCTGGATTGCCGTCCTTCTCCGACTGCCTCTTCTGCGCGATGCGGTCTACGTCTACTTCTTTCGTTCGGGTCCGTTCGGGGGTGGTTCAGAGGCGAGCGGACCACTCCCGTTCCCTCCTCGCCATGTCCGCGCCGTAGGTGGCCATGACGGAGCGCCAGTTGCCGGCGCCGGCGTTGTAGGCGGCCGCCCCGGCGGGCCACCCAAGGTTGGCGATGTGCTCGTTCAGGACGCGGAAGCCGACGCGCATGTTGGGGCCGGGAAGGTGCGCGCCACCCTCCCGCCGCGCCTCGTGGACCAGGCTGATGGCGGTGAGTTGCGTGTAGCCGACGCCGTTTTGCCCGCCGCCGCTCTCGACGTTCTTGATGAGGCGCTGCACGCGCTTTTCCGTGACCCGGACGTTGCAGAACGGCGGGACGTTCGTCCACTCCGAGCCCCAGTCGCATCCGAAGATTGCCTTGCCGCCTGATTCTTGCTCGACCAGGGCGCAGGCGGTGGACAGGAAAAGCCCGTCCGGTCCCATCCGCCTGACCTCTTCGATGATCGTTTCGCCTATCGGGCTGTACGGAATCCACGGATACGCATTGAGGTTGCTGAAGAAGTCGTCGATTATCCTGGCCCTCGTCGCCATGCACGTCTCCTTTCTCTCTTTCAGTTCCCCATCTAGCGGAAGTGGGTCTGTAATCGTTTAGCTGTGTATGTTACATGATGGCCAACAAACCTTCATATCCCCATCGTCCCACCACCGCCAAGAGGTCCGCCGCACCCTGAAGGGTTATGGGATCGAAGAGGGCGAGCACCGCTTCGGGCTGGACCTGTCTTGCCCCACGAGACCATTCCCGGTCGAGTACGAGATGGCCGCCAGCATCGGGCTGCGCCACAACTACCAGCTCACGGCCTACGCCATGCTCGCCGAGCATACCCTGGGGCGCACCGTCGAGTGGAGGCAAAGTGCCGCCTGTAGTAGCGTTTCAGATCAGCCAAGATGAGACTGGGGCAATCGTCCCTCGGATTGCGCCATTGAGCTTCTCCCAGGCGCCGTCTATGCGCCAGAAGCGGAAGTAATGGTAGGCCCTCTTCCATGGCGGGAAGTCGTGAGGGAGCACGCGCCGGGCGCAGTCACCACGCAACACATAGAAGTTCGCGTCGAGGACATCGTGCGGATCGTGCAAGCGCGGTCATCCGACGGGTTTTGGGTGGAGGGCGGATGCGCTCGAAGGCAGGATCATTCGGCGTCAGAGAGGTCGGCCTGGCATGTTTTTCTCATGCTCGGTATCTTACCGACCGCGTCAGAACCCCTCTTCAGACGGTTTCTAGCGACTCTTTACGGAACGACTCGTGACTCGAAATCTCTGACGTAGCATCTACCCGGCCCAACCATCCTGGACACGCCCGAAGCGCGGCCTCTACTCCCCGTTCTCCGTGAAACCTCGCGCGGCGTCGCCCAGCGCGTCATGGGCGCCTTGCAGGTTAGCCGGGCTGTTCTGGGTGAGGTTGGGCAGCATCCGGGCGAGGAGGAGGGTGGAGAGCCCTGAGGACTCGCCGCCTTCTCCCTGAACCAGGAGCGGGCGCGGCGCGTGGCGCATCAGACGTTCGCCGACCTCGACGCGGCGCCGGGCCAGCTCGTACTGCACGACGGCGCGGTTATCCCTGTGGGCCTGTCCCAGGTGCCGCAGGGCGGTCGCCTCGTTCTCGGCCTCGGTGAGCGCGGCCCGGCCTCTCGTCTCGATGTCCAGGCGGACTCGCTGGGCTTCTGTCTCTTTTTCTTCCAGCATCCGGGCCACATCCTGGCGGGCGCGGTTGCGGGCTTCGTTCACCTCGATCAGGCGTGCGTCCCGCTCCTTCTTGGACCGCTCTATCTCCATCAGGAGGGTATCTATGCGGCGCTTGCGGGTCAGTTCCCACTCGCGCTCGTAGGCCGCGAGTTCCTTGGCGCCGCGCTCGCGGGTGGCGAGGTGTTGCTGGTACTGGTCCGGCAACTGCACGTCCGGGATGTTCGCCCCCAGGATGCGCACCCCGTAGCGGGCGAGCTGGCGGTTCAGGTAATTCTGCATATCTCCAACGTCTGAACCTCGCAGGTCGTAAGCCTTCTCCGTGCTAACCTGCCGGCTGCGCTGGCGGATAGCGTCCTGCACCGCGCTCGAAAGCACGAGGTCGAAGTTCGAGGCGCCGATGGTCTGCACGAAGGCCACGGGGTCTGTGATCCGGAACTTCAGGAAGAACTCTATCGCCTTCAGCGGCACGTTCTCCTGGGTCGGGCAGACCGCGACGGGGGCGAGGTATGGGATCTCGGTCGCGGTATCCACCACGTACTCGACCTTCTCCCACGGCCACCATAGGTAGTGGCGTCCCGGCGAGAGCGTGCCCGTGACCCGGCCATAGCGGGAGAGGACGCCCGTCGTTCCCTGTTCGATCTCGATGATCGCGC
>JACCTS010000465.1 GCA_013812245.1 Rubrobacter sp. | reverse complement strand
GCTGGTTGAATCGGAGCTTGACGGCGGTCGGCCTGATTGACGACCCGATCCGGCTCGTGCACAACTACTGGGGTGTGCTGATTTCGCTCATCATCACTGGGTTCCCGTTCGCCTTTCTCTTGATCCTCTCCTATATTTCGGGTATCGACCCTACCTTGGAGCGCGCCGCAGCGACGCTCGGCGCGGGTCCCTGGGATCGTTTCCGGCGCGTAACCATGCCGCTACTCGCGCCGGGACTGGCGATCACCGTGTGTCTAGCTTTCGTGCTTGCATTCTCAGTCTTCCCGTCGGCGGTTCTCGTCGGCGAACCGGCGGGGGAAACACGCGTGCTTTCGATCGTCGCCTACCGGGCGGCTTTCGAGGAGTTTGATTACTCGATGGCGTCAACCATTGCCATGATCATGGCTGCGCTCGAGCTTGGCGTCATCGCACTCGTGCTCGGCTGGCGCAGCCGCCTATATCGAGGCTCAACTTCCGGAGGGAAGGGCTAGTGACAACCGCGACCACACGAGGGTCTGGCCTTCTCTCCAAGGCCAGACCCAGAAAACGTCTTGTCGGCACTCCGGGAGGGTGGCTGATCTGGGGTGTGGTGATCTTCTTCTTCGTCCACCTCGCCGGAGTGATCGGCTCTGTGGTAGTCAATTCGTTTGCCACGCAATGGTTTGACACATGGCTGCCGAGTGGCTTCACGGCGCGATGGTACGCAGAGGCTTGGGCGGAGTTCGACCTCTTCGATGTGTTGTTCGTGACGCTTGAGATAGCGCTCGCGGTGGTGGTCGCCTCGGTGATCCTGGGAGTGCCCGCCGCGTACGCCCTGGCGCGCCGGAGCTTTCCCGGCAAGAGGCTCGTCATGCTGTTGTTTCTGCTCCCGCTATTGGTGCCTCCGATCACCTATGGGATCCCACTCGCGACGGTGCTCTATAGGTTCAATCTGGCCGGAAGCCTTCCGGGTGTCATCCTTGCCAACATGGTCCCATCCGTTCCTTTTGTCGTCCTGGTGATGACGCCGTTCATCGAGCAGATCGATCCCAATGTCGAGGCGGCAGCGCGCATGTGCGGCGCAAAGACATCGAAAATATTCATACGTGTGCTGGCTCCATTACTGGTTCCGGGAATTCTGGCCGCGTCAGTGCTGGTTCTGGTTCGCACCGTAGCGATGTTCGAGCTAACCTTCTTGACCGCAGGACCAACGACCGAGACTCTCGTGGTGGCG
Source organism: Rubrobacter sp. (assembly GCA_013812245.1). Classification (GTDB taxonomy): domain Bacteria; phylum Actinomycetota; class Rubrobacteria; order Rubrobacterales; family Rubrobacteraceae; genus JACDGB01. Next base: position 2,318 of record JACCTS010000465.1, on the reverse strand, counting down.
CTGTACTACTCGGCGTTCGCGGCAGGCATCCGAGCCGGCCAGTCGATCGATGCCATGGCAGTGATCTACATGCTTACAACATTGGTGCTTCTAATCATCGCGCTCCGATTCGTGGATCCGACTCAATTAGTGGCGCGCGTCAAAGAACAGGCCGCCGAATAACGCGAGGTGAAAATGATCCGCACCCTGGCACGACCCGGCAAAGAGATGGAGCTGATCGAACTCGGAGTGGCCGAGCTCGACGTCGGCGAGAGGCTCGACCTCGCCGGCGACAAGGAGTCGGTGGTAGTAATTCTATCGGGCCGCGTGCGCGCTCAGGTGGGTGACCGGGATCTCGGGGTCGCGGGTGAGCGCGCCGGCGTCTTCGAGGGTCCGGGCCATGCCGTGTATGCGCCTCCAGACTCATCGCTCGCCGTGGTCGCCGAGGAGGATGCCGCAATCGCCGTGGCCAGGGCTCCGCTCGACGGCGGGGACCCCGGGCGCGCACGCGTGATCGGCCCCGACGACCAGCGCATCGCCAGCGCGGGAGAGGGCAATTGGAGGCGCTCGGTGCGCACGATCCTCGGCCCCGAGCACCACGCGGGTCGCCTGTTGCTCGGGGAAACCATAAATCCGCCGGGCAACTGGTCCTCCTATCCACCGCACAAGCACGATCGGCATGATCCTCCCGATGAAGTCAAGCTCGAGGAGATCTATCTGTTCAAGATCAACCCGAAGGACGGCTTCGGCGTTCAGATCCGCTATGACGACCGGGACACCGAGGCGTTCTTGGTACGCGACGGCGACATCGCAACAATCCCCCGCGGCTATCACCCCGTGGTTGCTGCGCCCGGTTACGAGCTGTACTACCTCTGGGTCATGGCCGGGAAGGGCCGAGACATGATTCCGCGGTTTGATCCGCTTCACGCCTGGGTTCAGGACGAAGGTTGAGGGCGGCTCCCGCTTCATGAAGATCGTTGACGCGAAGGTGATCGTCTGCAGTCCGGACCGCAACTTCGCTACTCTGAAACTGACGACAGACTCGGGACTCACTGGACTCGGGGACGCCACGCTCAACGGCCGTGAACTGGCGGTGGTCGCGTATCTGCAGGAGCATGTTTGTCCTCTTCTAATCGGGCGGGACGCTCATCGGATAGAGGACACCTGGCAGTACCTCTATAAGGGAGCCTACTGGCGCCGCGGTCCCGTGACCATGAGCGCCATCGCCGCGGTCGATACCGCGTTATGGGACATCAAGGCAAAGTCTGCGGACATGCCCCTCTACCAGCTGCTCGGAGGTCGATCACGTGAGGGAGTCATGGTCTACGGACACGCCTCGGGCAACGACATCCCGCAGGTCAGTGACGCCGTCGGTGCGTACCTCGGCGAAGGCTATCTCGCGGTGCGTGTCCAATGCGCCATACCCGGCCTCGGATCGGCCTACGGAGTCGGCAAGGACGCCAAGTTCTACGAGCCTGCCGGCAGAGGACTCCCCCTTGAGAGCGAGTGGTCGTCCGAAAGATATCTGCGGTTCATCCCGGAGGTATTGGGGGCCGTCAGGTCCAAGTTCGGATTCGACTTCCATATGCTTCATGATGTCCATCATCGCCTTACGCCGATAGAAGCAGCTCATCTCGCCAAGCGGCTCGAGGAAGTCGAGCTCTTCTGGCTAGAGGATCCCGTGGTAGCCGAGCTGCAGGAGGGGTTCCGGCTGGTCCGTCAGCACACCACAACGCCGATTGCCACCGGAGAGGTGTTCAATTCGATCTGGGATTGCCAGCAACTCATCCAAGAGCAGCTCATCGATTTCATCCGCGCGTCCGTCGTTCACACCGGCGGCATCACTCACCTTCGTCGCATCGCCCAGCTCGCCGAGCTCTATCACGTCAGAATGGGTTGCCACGGAGCAACTGACCTGTCTCCGGTGTGCCTGGCAGCCGCGATCCACTTCGGCATCTCGGTCCACAACTTCGGTATCCAGGAGTACATGCCTCACTCGGAGCTGACCGACGAGGTCTTTCCCCACACCTACCGCTTCGCCGGGGGTCATCTTTACCCGGGTGAAGATCCGGGCCTGGGCGTGGACCTCGACGAGGATCTTGCAGATCGCTACCCCTACGACCCCGCGTACCTTCCGATCAGCCGCAAGCTGGACGGCACGGTCCACAACTGGTGATCGGTGAACGGTCGGGAACCCGCTCCCTCGATCTGGCCGTGCTCGGCGGGGTAACGGCTCGGCGGGGTTACGGTGTGTTGCTGGAGACGAAAAGCTCGCCGACCCAACTGCCGCCCACATGACCACGCCGGGGCTTATCGATGCCACCGGTCCAGGAGACGCG
>JACCTS010000461.1 GCA_013812245.1 Rubrobacter sp. | reverse complement strand
ACGGGTCGCGGTCGCGCGGCTCGGGCGTATCAGCAACTTCACAGACTTCGACGCGCTCGCCCACGAGCCGGGCGTCGAGGTGCGCTTCACTGAATCAGCGGAGGAACTGAGGACCGCCGATGTCGCCGTACTCCCTGGAACCAAGGCCACGGTCGCCGACCTGGAGTTGCTTCGCTCCTGCGGCCTCGACCGCGCTTTCGCGGAAAGGTCAGCCTATGGGCTACCGACGCTCGGGATCTGCGGCGGCTATCAGATGCTCGGCCGGCGCATCATCGATCCAGAAGGCATCGAGAGTTCCGAGCGAGAGGTTCCGAGCCTCGGACTTTTGCCAGTCGAAACCGTCTTCGAAGGGGAGAAACTACTCTCCCGCCGGGATGGGCGAGCAACGAATTTTGAAGACCAGCCGGTGTCTGGGTATGAGATTCGACATGGCCGTGTCCGCCGCCTCGGTGGAGATTCCCTCTTCATCGGAGAAGACGGCGAGTCGGAGGGTTGCCTGGTGGGAGCCGTCATCGGTACATCCTGGCACGGCGTTCTGGAGTCAGACGGGTTCCGGCGTTCACTGCTCCGGTGGGTTGCCGAGGAGCGCGGTCTGGACTGGGTTCCGGGGAAGGAGTCATTCGCTGCGGCGCGCGAGGCGCAGATGGAGAAACTCGGGGATCTGGTCGCGGAGAACGTGGACCGCGAGGCGTTGCTGCGAGTGCTCTCCGAAGGACCGCCGAATGAATTGCCGATAGTGAGGCATCAGGTTTCAGGCTTCGGGCGTCAGGAAAGTAAAGGCGAGCTGGCTGATGGAAGAACGAATCCAGGATCAAACGGTGAAATCTCCACGTTCGACCCCGCAAGGTCCGCGGGACCGGATATCGGCGCGAACGGCTCCAGATATCTGAAAGCCGAAAACTGATGGTCGAAGCCTCCGGAGCGAAATTGCTATTCATAACCACCGCAGACACCGAGATCCTGGCTTCCGCGAAGGCCACGGAGCTTTTGCCCGAAGACTTCCCCGAGGTCCGGTGCGCCAACCCCGCAAACCTGGAGGATCTTGCGGCCTTCTTCGAGGAGGCGCTGCCAGAAACGGGCGCAGTTCTGGTACGTCTGCTCGGTGGGCGGCGGGCCTGGCAAGAGGGCTTCGACGACCTCCGCCACCGTTGCCAGGGGCTGAGGATACCCCTGCTCGCCTTCGGTGGCGAGGCTGGGCCCGACGCGGAGTTGACCTCCGCCTCCACGGTTCCGGCGGGCACCGTGGCGGAGGCGTTCGAGTACCTGCGCCACGGCGGTGTCGCCAACACCGCCAGCCTGTTCCGCTTCGTCGCTGACACCGTGTTGCTGGAGGGATATGGTTTCGAGCCACCGAAGGAACTACCGGAGGTCGGGGTCTACCATCCTCGGCTCCCGGATGGGTCTTCGGTAGAGGATCTTCTCTCGCTCCACGACCCGGAGCGGCCAACCGTCGGTGTGGTCTTCTATCGGGCACACTGGATGGGCGGCAACACGGCATTCGTGGACGCCCTCGTAGCGGCGCTGGAGGAGGCTGGGGCGAACGCAATGCCCGTCTACTGCTACTCGCTCCGGTCGGATGCGGATGGTGGCGTCCCGGCGCTCGATCTCCTGAAGGATCGGGTCGGGTCGCTCGTGACGACCGTGCTGGCGGGCGGCGGTTCCAACGCCGGGGATATGAACCGTGAAGGCTCGCCGGAAGAGTGGCTGGAGTGGGAGGCGCCGGCGCTCCGGGAGCTTGGAGTTCCCGTGGTGCAGGGAATCTCCACGACATCATCCCGTGAGGCGTGGACCGCCTCGGACGCTGGGCTCTCACCGCTCGACGTTGCGTGGCAGGTCGCCATCCCCGAGTTCGACGGCCGCATCATCTCCGTTCCGTTCTCTTTCAAGGAACGGCTCGGAGACGGTTCTCTGGACGGTTCTCCGGTCGGCGCGCCGCTCACCCGGTACCGCGCCGATCCCGAACGGACACGCCGGGTCGCCGGCCTCGCCGTTCGCTTCGCCC
>JACCTS010000436.1 GCA_013812245.1 Rubrobacter sp. | reverse complement strand
GAGATGCCCGACGGCTCCCCCGGCCGCGCCGTCGTGTTCCGGGTGGATACCGTAAACCCTGGCGAGTCCGCCGAAGTCCTCGAAAGGGCCGGATACCGCGTCCTCTGGCCTCCGGTCGCACCGGTGTGAGCGTGGCGTGAGTGGACGTTCGGTCGTCTTCCACGGCCGCGGCCTGGAGGACTACGGCTTCGGGGAAGGCCATCCCTTCAACCCGATCCGGCTTCGCATGACCATGAACCTCTGCGAGGTTTCGGGCCTGCTGAACGGCCACGAATTTATAGAGCCCGGACCCGCCACCGAATCGGACCTCCTGACCGTCCACAGCCTCACCTACGTCCGTCTTGTCCAGGAAGTCAGCCGCGGTGAGGGGAATCCTGCCGACCTGCTCGACTACGGCATCGGGAGTTCGGACAACCCCGTGACGCCGCACGTCCACGAAGCCTGCGCCAGGGTAGCCGGCGCGGTGCTGGCGGCGTGCCGGATGGTGATGCGGGGCGAGGCCGAACACGCCATGTGCGTCTCGGGCGGGTTGCACCACGCCATGCGCTCGCGGGCGAGCGGGTTCTGCTTCTACAACGATGCGGGCGTCGCCATCGCCCGGCTCAAGCAGGAACATCCCGGCATCCGAATCGCCTACGTGGATACCGACGCCCACCACGGCGATGGCGTGCAGTGGATGTTCTACGACGACCCGAACGTGCTCACCGTCTCCATGCACGAGTCCGGGCGATACCTCTTCCCGGGGACCGGCGGCGTCGAGGAGTGGGGAAAAAACGGTGGGGTCGGCTACTCCGTCAACGCGCCGCTTGAGCCGTATACGGACGACGGGTCCTGGATCTCCTGTTTCAACGTCCTTGTTCCAGAAGTCCTGCGCGCCTTCGGGCCCGACATCATAATCTCCCAGAACGGCTGCGACGGTCACGCCCTCGACCCCCTGACGCACCTCTCCGCCACCACCCGCCTCTACGAACACGTCCCGCAGGTGATCCACGACCTCGCCCACGAGCTGTGCGGCGGACGCTGGGTCGCCACCGGCGGCGGAGGCTACGACATCTGGCGCGTCGTTCCGCGAGCCTGGACCGCGCTCTGGGCCGCCGTCTCCCACCAGGAACTACCGGAGAAAGTGCCAGAAAGCTGGTCCTCGGAGTGGGGGAGACAGAGTCCCGTGAAGCTCCCATATCTCATGCGCGACGATCCCGCTGATTACCCGGCGGTAGACCGCGCCCGCGAGATAGCCGACAGGAATCGGCGGACCACGGAGTCGGTCCTCGAAAGGGTAATGCCTCTGAGCTCGTAGAGACTATGTGATGATTACCACGCGGCCGTCGGTGGGTCGAAGGACCGCCCCTTGTCCGGCCTGTGCGGTGTGGTAGCCTTCCTGTCGTGGAGAGGATAGAGATCTCGGCAACGCTCCCTGAAGCGCCGCCAGAAGAGAAGACCGAGCGTCGCACCACGCAGGAGCCGCCCTACAAGGTCATCCTGCATAACGACGACTTTACCCCGATGGAGCACGTCGTCGCCACGCTCCGCAAGGTCATCCCGCGCATGTCCACGCAGCGGGCGGTGGACATCATGATCGAAGCCCACACCAAGGGCAAAGCCGTCGCCACGAAGACCCACAAGGAACTCGCCGAACTCTACATGGAAGGCCTCAACAACGAGGGCCTTATCGCCAGCATCGAGCCGGACTGAGCTTCGATCAAGGACACACCTTTGAATGCTGAGCAAGCTGAAGAGCGTTTAAGAGACTATTTGGTAGGTGGCGTCGCGGCGGAGCTGTTTTGGGCAGACGAAGCATACGCACTCGCGGAAGAAATTGGTCGGCACGTGGAACAAATCAGGGCTGCTGACTTCGACAGATTGTTTGGGTCTTTACAGGTCATTCTGTCTGACCGACAGACGTTGTCGATCACAAAAATCTTCGAACCGAACAACCCGAGGTTCCCAACACGGAGTATCCCATCGATCCTTAGGTACCTGGAAACTAACGCAAAACTCTGGACAATACCTCAACGCTTGCAACTGCACAAAACGTTGGCGGAGGCTGGTGAGGATACTGCACGCGTAAAACAGTTCAGTGCATCGGAGTTAACCCACGCAATAGTTGCTCATTATCGGTCTACGCTCCCCGCACGGGATCGAGTGGCTTCTTGCAGTCTGTCACTTTCCTTAGATGTGTTGCAGCAATCGCGTGACAAGGTGATAGCCCATAACGAGTCCATTGAGAGATCTGCCCTTCGGACACCAACCTGGGGCGATGCTACATCACTGGTCGATTATGCCAAACACTTCGTCATTACGATTGGATTTGGATACCTGGGAATAGACTTCGGTCTTGGTAGTTATGGCTATCAACCTACGTACGATGCTCGTCGCACCTCGATTGGTCTCAGGCGGCTGTTGAAAGCAGCCGATCTCGTGGAAGACCCGCTCTTCTAGCCCCCGATCTGGCTCATCGTGCGCTTGCGAGACTCCTCGGGGAGGGTCAGTCCCGCCGGGGGCTTTATCCTGGCGGTGTGCCACAGTACCTCGTGGATGGCCGGGATCGGGTCTTCCGAGCGGATGGCGTCCTTGACCGGCACGTCGAGGTCGGTGAGCAGGCAAGGGTGGATCTTGCCGTCAGCCGTCAGCCGCAAGCGCGAGCACCTCGCGCAAAACGGTTCCGAAACGGGAGTTATGACGCCGAAGGTGCCCGGTGCGCCGTCGAATCGGAACTCGTCCGCCGGGGCCGCAGGATCGTCCTTCTCGACGGGTTCGAGGCCGCCGAGCTCTTCCTGAGCCCGCTCCAGGATCTCGCTCCCTGGGATGAACAGTGAGCGGAAGCGGGAGCCGTCGGTGTCACCATTCAGGGGCATTAGCTCTATGAAACGGACGTGCATCGGGTACTTCATCGTCAGCCTGGCCATGTCCGCGATCTCATCGTCGTTCACGCCGCGCATGGCGACCGCGTTGATCTTGACCGGCGAGAGCGGCGTCTCCAGAGCCGCCATCACAGAAGACCACACTTTCTCGAAGTGATTGCGGCGCGTGATGAACTGAAACTTCTCCGGCTGGAGGGTGTCGAGGGAGATGTTGATGCGGTCGAGACCGGCTTCAACTAGCCCATCGAGGTTCTCTTCCAGCAGATAACCATTGCTGGTCATCGTGACCTCATCGAAGCCGAGATCCTTGAGCCAGCCGACGAACTTCACCACTCCCCGCCGCACCAGCGGCTCCCCGCCCGTGACGCGCACCTTGTTGACCCCTAGAAGGAGGCAGGCCTCTGCGAAGGTGAGCATCTCCTCCAGGGTGAGGATGTGGCTCTTGTCCTGGAAGACGATGTCCTCGGGCATGCAGTACTGGCAGCGGAAGTTACAGCGGTCTGTGACCGAGATCCGGAGATAGTCCATCTTGCGTTCGTGGCTGTCTGTTAGCTGAATCATTATGCCCCCGATTGTATCGTCTATGAGCGTGCGGTGACGGGCAGCTTATCCAGAGGGGTCTTCGATCAGCCCGAGCCGCCTGGCCACGTAGCCCGCAGTGGTGGCCTGTAGGAGGAGGGTGGACAGGACAGCCAGTGCGACGAGGGAGACCGCTATCTCCGCGCCCTCGACACCGTCTGCGAGGAGCAGGCTGGCGACGGCGGCCGGGATCACGCCCGTGTAGCGGCACCAGCTCAGAAAGGCGATCTCGTTTCGCGTCCAGCGTCCTCGCCTGTCGGGGAGCAGGCAGGCCAGGACGGTGATCGGACGCGCCACGAAGATGAAGACAAACATGACGATGAGGCCGCCGAAGAGGTACTGCCAGAGGGCGTCGAACGGCAGGTTCATGCCGAGGGTGACGAAGACCAGGAGCGTCGCGATCTCGGAGACCTGGCCGGCGAAGTTCTCCAGCATCTCGGCGTTGCGGTCGTGCTGCCCCAGGCCGAACTCGCCCATGTTGCCAACGATCAAACCCATCAGGAAGGCGGCCAGATAGCCCGAACCGCCGACGAAATCCGTCGAGAAGTAGGCGAGCGCGATCACCGCCAGGATCGCGACGCCCGGCGCCTCGTCCCAGATGCCGGCCCGCGCCGTCGAGGCTACGGCGTAGGCGAGCAGGAGACCGGCCACGATCCCGACGACGCCCCCAAGCGCGAGTTCCTGAGAGAACTGGAGTGCCGGCCCGGATATCGTCAGGTTGCCGGCCTCGACCACACCCACCAGGGTCAGGGTCAACACCGTCCCTGTCACGTCGTTGAAGGCCGACTCGGCGATCACCGTCTGGGAGACCTTCGGATGCAAATTCAGGCGCTCGAAGAGGGGGATGAGGATGGCCGGGTCGGTGGCGGAGAGCACGGCCCCGATCATCAGGGCCACAGGGAAGCTCAACCCGAAGACCAGGGCCACGACCAGAGCGACGATGACGGTCGTCAGGAGAACGCCCGGCAGGACGAGCAAGCCGAGAGCGACGGCGGTGCGTGAGATTACGCGCAGCGAGATCCCGACTCCGCCATGGAACAGGATCAGGGCTACCCCGATGTTGAAGAGGAGCTGCGCGCCCGTCCCGTCGAGTGGGTTGGAGACGAGCCCCAGCACCGAAGGCCCGACCAGGGCACCCGCGGCCACCAGCAGGATCATCTCGGGTATTCGCAAGAAGGTCGCGGCGAGCTGCGCCACCAGGCCGGCCCCGAGGATGAGGCCGAAGTCCCGCAGTATCTGCTCGACCTCCACGGCCTACCCTTCGCCCCCGACGATCCGGGCTACGT
>JACCTS010000252.1 GCA_013812245.1 Rubrobacter sp. | reverse complement strand
GTGTCGAGCACCAAGAACGGGTTGGCCTTGAGCCATTCTACACTCCGCTTGTCGCCGCCGTTCTCCAGAGTGGCTTCGATGACGCTTATGGAGAAGAGGCTCTCCCACTCGTCGTATTGGGCGTCGTTGGCGGCGATCTCTGCGTACAGCTCCTCCGGCACGTTGTCGAGGGTGAGGCAGTAGCCGGAGCGGACGACGAACTTCTTTTTCAGGAAGAGCTTCTTCTGGAAGTCTTCGATCTGGGCAAGGAAGGCCACGATCTTGCGCCCGATCCGCTTCATAACCCTCAACCTGGAGAGATACTGCCCCACCCGCCGTTCGTCGCCGGTGTCCAGGTCGTCCACGCGCAGGACCTCGTTCTTGAGGAAGAAGTCGAGCTCCCGGTTCAGAAACCGGCCCAGATCCTTGTGGATGAAGTAGTCGAAGGTGTTGCGCGCCGTGTACTCGTCCAGGTGCTTCTCCAGCACCGTCCGATCCGGATTGGAAGGCGTCGGCGCCCGCTCCGAGAGTCGGGCCTTCCAATCCCCAGGCGCGCGCTCGAAGATCGTTGCGGCGGCCCGCGCGTTCAGGTCGGCCTGCTTCTCCAGATGCGGCCTGTACTCGAAGGCGATGCGAAGCTCTCCGCCCCACTCCTCGACCGGCTCCTCCTCGCGCAGCACGAAGCGCCGCTCCCTGCCGGTTTCGGCCTTGTTGTTGTCCCGCTCCGTGCCGGCGGCGACGAGCTCGAAGGCGACGCTCCCGCCGTCCTTCGGCGCGAAGCGGTAGCGGCGGAAGTTCTCGGCGGTCTTCACGTAGTACTGGTCCGCGTTGGCCCAGTGGAGCTTGACCTCCTCGCCCTCGTAGGGGAGCGCGTAGACACCCTCCTTGTAGCGACGCAGGCTCAGGAAGTCGCCGTTCTTGTAGTAGCGGCGGAAGAACGTGTACAAATCCGAGTAGACCTCGTTCTCCAGCGCCTCCACGCTCCCGGCCTCCGCGACCTTCTCCTTCAGCGCCAGGTATTTGGGCGAGGACTCCGCCGAGACCCCCGCCTCCCCCAGGGTTTTCTCCAGCCTCGTCAGCTCCCGGCGGGCCTCTTCCTCCTCTTCGCCCCGATACTCCGCGAACGCCTGCCGTACCTGAGGCAGCAGATCCTCGTCCAGGAACTTCGAGACCTCGTCCCGCTTCTGGTTCATGATGCGGTAGATGCCGAAGTCCAGATCCTCGCGGTCAAACTGAAAAAGCTCTTCCAAGAGAGCCTTCAGCTTGTCATAGGCTTGCGTCATCTCTTCTCCCTGACGGCTGGCGGAACTCTCCCTTGCGTGAATGGTACTTGCAAGTCACGGCTCTCGCAGCGGGCGCGCCCCGAAATTCTATTCCTCGATCTGTTCCGCTGCACCACCGTCTTTGGTCCTATACCCAAAATTCAACCCGGCGCGCGACCCCACTTTATTCAGCCGGCCAATGGATCGAACGTGCCGGCCTTGTGAACCTGCCCCGGCAACTCCTTTCCGAGTTGCTCCGACAACCACGCCGCCACCCCGATGAGCGCGTCGAGGTCTACCCCGGTCTCGTAGCCCATGCCGTGCAGGGTGTACACGAGATCCTCCGTGGGGATGTTGCCTGTCGCCCGCGGCGCAAAGGGACAACCTCCCGTACCGCCGACCGAGGCATCGAGCACCGTGGCCCCGCTCTCGACCGCAGCCACCGCGTTGGCGATGCCGGTGTTGCGGGTGTCGTGGAAGTGGCATCCGACCGTGACGCCGCGCTCCAGCACGCCCTCCACCAGCTCCCGCACCTGGCTCGGAACGCCGACCCCGATGGTGTCGGCAAGCACGATCTCATCCGGCTGGGCTTCGGCCACCCTCCCTGCTATGCGGAGGACGTGATCCCGCTCCACCCGCCCCTCGAACGGGTCGCCGAAGGCTGCGGAGAGCGTGACGGAGACGCGCACACCGTCCAGCCGCGCCCGCTCGACGAGCCGGGCGGCAAGCGCCGTGGCGGCTTCGACGGTGGTGTTCTGGTTCTTCGCGGCGAACGTCTCCGTGACGGGGAAGGCGTAGCGTACTTCGTCCACCCCGGCCTTGATGGCCCGTTCGTAGCCTTTTTCGTTCAGGACGAGGCCCGCGTAGGCCGTTCGTGGATTACGCTCGATGGCTAACATCACCTGCTCCGCGCCAGCCATCTGGGGCACGCGTTTCGGGTTGACGAAGCTGGCCGCCTCGACGCGCGGGATGCCGCAGGCGGCCAGGCGGCCGCAAAGTTCCGCCCGGACTTCCGGCGTGAGGGTCTTGTCCTCGTTCTGGAGGCCGTCGCGGGGGCCGACGTCCACGATCTCGACGCGCATCAGACGATCCCCCGCTCTCGCAGTCCCGCCATGTCCTCTTCGTTCAGGCCGAGCAACCCCCCGAAAACTTCGTCGTTATGCTGACCCAGTGCTGGACCTGTCCATCGGACCTCGCCGGGTGTCCCGGTAAGGCGCGGCACAACGTTCTGCATGGGGAAGGCCCCGATCTCCGGGTCTTCGACCGTGACGACATTCTCGCGTGCCGCGTAGTGCGGGTCTTCTACCATGTCTTTGGCGGTGAACAGCTTGCCAGCCGGGACACCGGCCTCCATCATGACTTCGAGCACTTCGTCCACCGCACGCTCCTTGGTCCAGGCGGAGATCATCTCGTCCAGCTCCTCCTGGTGCTCGCCGCGGGCGTGGTGCGTCGCGTAACGCTCATCCTCGGCCCACTCTGGATGCCCCACGGCCCTGGCGAAACGCCCGAAAACGGTGTCGGCGTTGGCCCCGATGACGACGTAGTCACCGTCGGCTGTGGGATAGGTGTTCGACGGCGCGACGAACGGGAGGATGGCCCCGGTACGCCCGCGCACGTGCCCGGCCAGCGCATACTCGGGGATGGTACTCTCCATGAGCGCGAGCACGGCCTCGTAGATGCCCACATCCACCACCTGCCCACTGCCGCCACGCGCCTCGCGGTGAAAGAGCGCCGTCACCGCCCCCAGAGCGCCGAACGTCGCGGCCAGGGAGTCGCCGAGGCTGATCCCCACACGCGGCGGCGGCCGGTCCGAGAAGCCGGTGACGTGCCTTATGCCTCCCATGGACTCGCCTATGGCCCCGAACCCCGCCTGGTCTTTGTAAGGCCCCGTCTGCCCGTAGCCCGAGACGCGCACCATTACCAGACCGGGGTTGAGCACGCTCAAATCCTCGTAGCCGAGACCCCACCTCTCCAGCGTGCCAGGCCTGAAGTTTTCGACCACCACGTCGGCACCGGAGATCAGCCTTCGCGCCAGTTCCTGCCCCTCCTCTTCCCGCAGGTTCAGCGTCACGGATTTCTTGTTGCGGGCGATGATGGGCCACCATAGGGTGCGGCCCTCCTTGCGGTGTCGTCCCCACTGGCGCATCGGGTCGCCCTTCCCTGGCGGCTCGATCTTTATGACCTCGGCGCCGAAGTCCGCGAGGAGCTGGCCGCAGAATGGCCCCGCGAGCAGACTCCCCATCTCGACGACCCGCACGCCCTCCAGTGGACGCGCCCCGTTCTCCGGCGCGCTCAACGGGCTTCGCTTCTCTGGTCTTCCTTCAGGGCCTTGATGACGAAGTCCCTCCCCTCGTAGACGTGCTCGCGCATGACGATCTCGGCCCGCTCCGCGTCGCCGTTTTCCAGCGCACCCAGGAGCTGGCGATGGTAGTGGTTGGAGACCAGCCGCTCGTGCGGCCCATACCAGAAGAAGGCCTTGAACACGAGCGGTAGCTCGACGGTGCGCCGGACGAGGCGGCCCAGCCGCCTGTTGCGGCTCGCGGTAATTATGATGCCGTGGAATTCGTTGTTGCGCGCGACGAGAAGCTGTATCTCCTCCTCGCGTCCGGCGAACTCCCTTTCGCAGAGCCCCTCCATCTCCCCGGCCAACTCGCGCAACCGGGCCAGTTCTCCGGCCTCTATTCGGGCGGCGGCCCTGCGCGCCGCGTGTCCCTCCAGCACCGCGCGCAGGTCGTAGATGTCCCACACCTCTTCCACGCCGAAGGAGCAGACCACGGCGCCTCGGTTTGGTGCGATCTCCACCAGCCCCTCCGATTGCAGCATGGTCAGAGCCTGGCGTACCGGCGTCCTACTCACCCCGAGCCGCTCCGCGAGTTGCTCCTCGATCAACCGCTCATTCGGACCATACTCGCCGTCGAGGATCAAACGCCGCAACCTCTCGAACACCCGCGCGGGCCCGGACCTTTCCCTACCATCTCGCACGGCGCCTATCCAGGCTCCCTTCGCTTCCACGGCAGCTTCCCGAAGCCGTTTGTATACAATCCTACGCTCACCGCAAGATTGCGTCAAGCGTCACATTTGAGACACATATTTCTTGCGTAGCGAGTACATCGGCCGCGTCCTTATTTTGACGTTCATCTGAGGCTTTGATTAAGATGCCATCGTGGAGATTCGTAAGTACACCGAGACCGACTGGCCTTCAATCTGGCCCATCTTCCGGGAGGTCGTCACCGCTGGTGAGACTTTCCCTTACGATCCTGAATGGTCCTTCGCGCAGTCCCGGGAGGTGTGGGTGGAGGCTCCTCCCGGCCACACGGTCGTTGCCTGCGACGGTCAGCGTGTACTCGGGACGGCGCATATGGGACCAAATCGCCCTGGTCCGGGCTCGCACGTCTCCACGGCGAGCTTCATGGTCGCCGGCGATGCGCGGGGCCTGGGGGTCGGGCGTGCGCTCGGCGAGTACGTGATTTCCTGGGCCCGTGGGCAAGGGTACGCCGCGATGCAGTTCAACGCCGTCGTGGAATCGAACGACGTCGCCGTGCGGCTCTGGCAGGCGCTCGGGTTTCGTATCATCGGAACCGTCCCCGAGGCTTTCGAGCATCCCGCGCTGGGGCGCGTCGGCCTTCACGCCATGCACCGATACCTCTAGCGCTCGACGAAGACCGTCCGGGGCGTGAGGTCGGTCACTGCTCTACGTTTCCGCAAGCTCCGCGAGCACGGCGCCTCCGGGGACGAGGGCGCCTTCGGGGTGCGGCAGGGAGGCGACGCGCCCGGAGTGCGGGGCGGTGACGGGCTGCTCCATTTTCATGGCTTCGAGAACCAGGATCACCTGCCCTTCGCCGACCTCGTCGCCCTCCTGTACGAGCACCTTCACCACCGTCCCCGGCATCGGGGCCATGAGGCTCGCGCCCGAGTCAGCGCCACCGAGTCCGGAGTCGTCCACGTTGGGGGGCGATGGTTTGGAGAATCGGTGGCTTTCTCCCTGGAGTGAGATCCAGACGTCCGGCCCGTCGAGGGCGAATCCGGCGGTGAAATCTTGCTCCCCCAAGACGGCGTGAAGCCGGCCATCCTCTGCCGAAAACGTCTCCGCCACGGTCTCCCGGCCGCCAAGACGAAGCAGCAAAGCTCCACCCTCCCCGCGCTCCACCTCGACCTCGTGCTCTTCCTCCCCGGCCAGATACCGAAGCCGGACGGAGCCGAGCGAACGCCAGGGGCCGGCCGTGAACGGGTCGCCCGAGTCGGGATGTGCAGGGCGGGAGATCTCGGCCAGCGCCGCGAGCAGCAGGGCTTCCCGGGGTGGCTGGGGTTCGGGCGGGACCTTTGTCAGCCCGTGCTCCTCAAGGAAGCCGGTGGTCGTCTCCCCTGCGGCGAAAGCGGGATGTTCGACGATGCGCCGCAGTAGCGGAAGGTTCGTGGGCACGCCGAGGACCGTGTAGTCTCGTAGGGCATTTCGGAGGCGCCGGACCGCCGAGGCCCGGTCCGGGGCGGAGACGACGAGCTTGGCGAGCATGGGATCGTAGTGGAGCGAGACCTCGTCGCCGGTCTCCACCCCACTGTCGTTGCGGATACCCGGACCTTCGGGTGGCGCGAAGGAGAACAACCGCCCGCCCGCAGGAAGGCCGTCGTCTTCGGCGTAGAGGCGTACCTCGATGGCGCTACCCCGGGAGGTCACGTCCTTCTGGGAGAAGGGGAGCGGCTCTCCGGCGGCGACGGCGAGCTGGAGGTGGACGAGATCCCGGCCCGCCACAAGCTCCGTGACCGGGTGCTCGACCTGCAGCCTGGCGTTCATCTCCAGAAAGAAAAATTTCTCGCCGTCCAGCAAGAACTCCACCGTCCCGGCGTTGCGATAGCCCGCCTCGTGCGCCAGGCGCACTGCGGCGGCGCACATCTCCTCGCGGAGATTCGGGCTCAGGGCCGGGGATGGCGCCTCCTCGACAACCTTCTGGTGGCGGCGCTGGATGGAGCACTCCCTCTCGTACAAATGAACAACGTTGCCGTGTCCGTCGGCCAGGATCTGCACCTCCACGTGGCGCGGCCTCTCGACCAACCTCTCCAGAAAAACCGACCCGTCCCCGAAGGCCGCCTCCGCCTCGCGTTTCGCGCCGCGCACGGCTTCCGAGAACTCCCGCTGCTCTGGCACGACGCGCATCCCGCGTCCCCCACCCCCCGCACTGGCCTTGACGAGGAGCGGGTAGCCGATGCGTTCCGCTTCCTCGGCGAGCCGCTCTTCGGACTGCTCCTCGCCGTCGTAGCCCGGCACGGTTGGCACGTCCGCCCGGCTCGCGAGCGCCTTCGCCCGCACTTTGAAGCCCATCGCGTCCATCGCCTCGGGCGGCGGCCCGATCCACACCGCGCCGGTCTCCATCACGGCGCGGGCGAACGCCGCGCTCTCCGAGAGGAACCCGTATCCCGGATGCACCGCCTCAGCCCCCGACGTCTCGATGGCCGCGACGAGCCTGCCCATGTCCAGGTAGCTCTCCGCCGCCGGAGCTGGCCCAACGGGGTACGACGCGTCGGCGAGGCGGCGGTGCATGGCCCGTTCATCGGCCTCCGAGTAGACGGCGATGCTGCGAATACCCAGCTCGCGGCAGGTCCGGATGACGCGCACCGCGACCTCGCCCCGGTTGGCGACGAGGAGGCTGCCGAAGGTCAAACGTCTCTCCAGCGGGGCTCACGCTTCTCCAGGAAAGCGCCGAGGCCCTCCTGCCCCTCCTCGCCCGCGCGAAGCATCGCGTTCATGCGGGCCATCAAACCCGGAGCGTCGCCCGGCTCGACCGCCTCTATCTCCCGGAGCAGTGCCTTGATCGCCGCCTGAGCGTCAGGGCCACCCTTCAGTAACCCGGAGACCTTCGCTTCCACGACGGCGTCGAGGCCATCCTCCGGCGCGACCTCGTGGACCAGCCCGATCTCCCGCACCCGCTCCGCCTCGAAGCGCTCGCCGGTCAGGAACAGGGCGCGGGCGCGCGAAACCCCGATCTTACGCACCACGAAAGGCGCGATGGTGGCCGGAGCTATCCCCAACCGCACCTCCGTAAAGGCGAACCTCGTCCCCTCCTCCGCCACGACCACGTCCGAGGCCGCCACGAGCCCGGCCCCGCCCCCGATGGCCACGCCCCTCACCTTCGCCACCACGGGCTTCGGACACTCATCCACCGCCAGGAACATGGCGGCGAGCCTCCTGGCGTCCTCCAGGTTCTCCTCGTACGAGAAGCGCGCCGACTCCCGCATGTACCCGATGTCCGCCCCCGCGCAGAAGGATGATCCCTCCCCTGTCAGGACGACCACCCGGATATTCTCGTCCTCTGCCAGTTCCTCGAAGCAGCGCGTGATCTCCTCTATCAGCCCGGCGTTCAGCGCGTTGTGCGACTCGGGGCGGGCCAGGATGACGGTAGCCACCAGCCCGTCGTCCGTGCGCGTCAGCAAGCGAAAACTCATGTGGCATGTCCTCCAGAGACTTTGATGATCTGGCCCGTGATCCAACGTGCCTGTTCCGAGGCCAGAAAAACTATGGCGTCAGCGATGTCCCTCGGCTCCCCGATACGTCGTAGCGGGATCCCGGGCAGCAACTCTTCCTCGGACTCCCGGGTAATGTACCCTGTCTGCACTGGTCCAGGAGCCACGGTATTGACGGTGATCCCCAGCGGTCCTACCTCGGTCGCCACGCTTCGGGTAAAAGCTTCTGTGGCTGCCTTGCTGGCGCCGTAGGAGATCTGGCCGGCAAAGTTTTGGGCCGCGTCCGTGCTTACGTTGATGACCCGCCCCCATCGACCACTCCGGTCCTTGTGGCGGCGCACAAGCTCCGATATCAGCAGCACCACAGCACGGGTATTGACCGCGAAGTGCTTGTCTATGCTCACCGCCGAGGTCGTGAGAATGGCGTCGGGCGGCCTCTCACAGTAGGCAGCGTTGTTGACCAGCACGCTCACGGGTCCGAGCATCCCTTCTGCACGATCAAAAAGCTCCGGTATGATGGTCGCGTTCGTGAGATCGGTCTCCCACGACTCGACCCGGCCTCCGGCGTCGCGGATCTGGCCCATCACCTCGTCGGCCGACTTCATCTGCGCCGCGTGGTAAAGCGGCAACCCCGGCGCGCCGGCAAGCCGCGCTTCCTCCCGGTCGATACCGTAGTCCTCTGATGAGAGGCGCAGGTAGGTGATAAAGACCTTCGCGCCCTGCGCCGCAAAAGCCCTGGCGGTCGCCGCACCGATGCCGTGATTGCCGCCGGTTATGAGAACCACCCTATCCCTGAGTCCGGTGTCTATCATCTACATCCTGAATATTCCGAAGCGGGTGTCCTCGGGGGGCGCGTTGGCGGCGGCGGAGAGACCGAGGGCGAGCGTCATCCTGGTGTCGACCGGGTCTATGACGCCATCATCCCAGAGGCGGGCGGTGGAGTGAAAGGGGTTGCCCTCCTGCTCGTACTTTTCGAGAATCGGCCGCCGGAACTCCTCCCGCTCCTCCTCCGTCATTCCTTTCCCTTCCCGCGCCAGGTTGTCCTCGCGCACCGTGAGCAGGACGTTCGCAGCCTGTTGGCCGCCCATCACGCTGGTGCGGGCGTTCGGCCACGTCCACAGGAAGCGCGGCGAGTAGGCCCGGCCGCACATCCCGTAGTTGCCCGCCCCGAATGACCCGCCCAGGATCACGGTGAACTTCGGCACGTTGGCGTTGGCGACCGCCATGACCATCTTCGCCCCGTCTTTGGCGATGCCGCCAGCCTCGTACTCCTTGCCGACCATGAAGCCCGTGATGTTCTGCAAAAACACGAGCGGAACGCCCCTGGAGCAACACAGCTCGATGAAGTGCGCGCCCTTGAGCGCGCTCTCGGAGAACAGGATGCCGTTGTTCGCCAGGATGCCGACCGGGTGTCCGAAGATACGGGCGAAGCCGCAAACCAGAGTCTCGCCGTAGAGCGGCTTGAACTCGTGCATCCGGCTGCCGTCCACGACGCGGGCGATGACCTCCCGCACATCGTAGCCCTGCCGATAGTCCGCGGGCACCACGCCGTACAACTCCGAAGGGTCGTAGAGCGGCTCTTCGGGCTCTTCCACGATCCACGAGGGATTCTTCTCGCGGTTCAGGTTCTCGACGACGGAACGGACGATGGCCAGGGCGTGTTCGTCGTTCTCGGCGAAGTGGTCGGCGACGCCGGAGCGGCGGGTGTGGACATCCGCGCCGCCCAACTCTTCCGCGGTCACCTCCTCGCCGGTCGCGGCCTTCACCAGCGGGGGACCGCCGAGGAAGATCGTGCCGGTCCCCTTCACTATGACGACCTCGTCGCTCATCGCCGGGACGTAGGCTCCGCCCGCGGTACAGCTCCCCATAACGGAGGCTATCTGCGGGATTCCCTTCGCGGACATGCGAGCCTGGTTGTAGAAGATGCGCCCGAAGTGATCGCGGTCAGGAAACACCTCATCCTGTAAAGGCAGAAACGCCCCACCAGAATCCACCAAGTACACGCACGGCAGGTGGTTCTCCTCGGCGACCTCCTGCGCCCGCAGGTGCTTCTTGACGGTCATCGGATAATACGTGCCGCCCTTCACGGTGGCGTCGTTGGAGACGACCATCACCTCCCGCCCCGCCACGCGCCCGATGCCGGTGACGATGCCTGCCGCTGGCACGTTGCCGTCGTACATCCCGTAGGCAGCCAGTGGCGAGAGTTCCAGGAAAGCCGTGCCGGGGTCGAGGAGGCGTTCGATCCGTTCGCGGACAGGGAGCTTGCCGCGCTCTTTGTGCCGCCTCTGCGCCTTCTCTCCACCACCACGCTGGGCTTCGGCGGAGCGTTCACGCAGGTCGGAGAGTAACTCCTCGAAGGCTTCGGCGTTCCTCCGAAAACCTTCGCTCTTCGGGTCCGCGTGGCTGCGGAGCTTCGCCATCTCCCTCCTGACTGCCGGATTACGATTCCCGGACCATGTTAGCCAGCGTCGCCCGCCCGCGCTACTCGGGAAGGTCAGCGAAGACCGGACGCAGGTCGTCCAACCTCTCGTAGGTCCACCAGAGGTAGTTACGGGTTCCGTCTCGGCGCAGCGAGTGCAGATCCGCGTTCTCCGGGTCTTCCAGGAAGTCGTCGAACGCCTCCTGGGAGGGCCACTCCACCAGGATCATCACCCGGCGCGGCTCGACCTCCGGCCCGCCGGCATCCAGCGCCTCCCCCAACCGTCCGAGCGCGACGACCCACCCGTCGTGCTTCGAGACGGCAGCGGGCGACCGGTGTAAGTACTCGCGGTACAGGTCATTGTCCGCCAGGTCGAACAGGTTCAGGGCGTAGAGTGTCACGGGGCGTATCTCCTCTTCTCGTCCGGCTGCCGGTGGAATATTACCGTGTTGGAGGGGGTCGTCGACTTCGGGGAGGTCCGGCGGCTCGTAACTGGTTCGAGCCCCAAGCTGCTCGTCGGGGCCGTCGAGGTGCGCTCGGGCGAGTTCGAGGTCTTCAGGAATGCCGAGGTCATGGTGGAGAAGATGCTCGCTTCGTGCGCGCTCCCGATGCTATTTCGGGCCGTACGCATTGGCGAAGATGGGGTGTACTGGGATGGTCTGGTCTCGCAGAACCCTCCCATAAGGGATTTCATGAGGGAGTTCCCCGACGCCACCACCAAGCCCGACGAGATATGGTTGATCCAGATAAACCCCCAGCGCCGGGAATTCGAGCCGACGGCGATGGCGGACATATTGAACCGACGTGGAGAGTTGGCGGGCAACCTCTCGCTCCACCAGGAGATAGACTTCCTCCACGAGATCAACGGTCTGCTCTCATACCTCCCGAAAGACCGGTACAAGCACATCGAGGTGCGCAAGATCGAG
>JACCTS010000414.1 GCA_013812245.1 Rubrobacter sp. | reverse complement strand
ACCGTCCACGCGGACGGTTCGGTCGAGCGCATCCACCAGGAGGACTTCTGCCAGGCGATCGGCGTCCTTCCCGACAAGAAATACGAGGAGGATGGCGGCCCGTCGCTGCGCCGCATCGCCGAAATCCTCCAGGCAGCAGCGAGTCCCGATTCCCTTGACCTCCTGTTGCGGGCCGTCATCGTCAACGTCCTCATCGCCAACGGAGACGCCCACGGGAAGAACTTCTCGCTACTGCACGACCCTTCGGGTGTGCTCCGGTTTGCGCCCTTGTATGACCTCATATCGACGATGGTTTATGGCGACGACCGTCTGGCTATGTACATCGACACTGTCCAACGGACTAATCGCGTGACGGCGGACCGGATCGTCAAGGAGGCGGGCCGGTGGGGCATGTCCGAGCGCCGCGCAACCGAGATAGTTGCCGACATCCTCGACCGCGTTCCCGCGGCGGCCGAGGCGGCGCGCGACGAGACCGAGGCGCTCCCTTCAGACGTTACCGCGGTTGTCGACTCGCAGGTCGCGCGGCTGCGCAGTGCGTTCAGTACCAGCGTTACGTCGAGCGAGTCGTGACGAGCTCCGGGCCCGGATCTTTGGTGCGTCCTCGTACATGCTTGCGTTTGAAGATGTGAGATGTCTCAACTGTCGGTTCAAACCGGTGAGCATGTCGGCATCTGGCGCCTGGACGGCGAGCGCGTGCATGGTTCGATACGGCTCGAACCACACCGGCCGCCACGGCTCGAGCTTCACCCTGATCAAGAACCCGTTCCGGGAGGCTTCCCCAGAAACCGCGGCGACGTCGCAGAACTTCATGGTCGACTTCACTCGAACATCGAAGTTGTTCTGGGTGACGACCATCTAGAGGAGTGGTTTCCGGTCACATACTTGGATCGGTACTCGAACATACGTTCGATTATGCCGAGAGGGTGGCGGAGGCGGACGGGAATCGAACCCGCCGGGCGGGGGTTGCCCGCCCCACCGGTTTTGAAGGCTGGTGCGCCGAAAAACGATCGGCAGTCCTCTGACCAGGGATTTCGTCTTGGCAACCGTCCCAGATTCCAATGAACACTGGTGCGGCGTTTCGTCGCCATCTCTCATCGAAAAGACTTGTCCGGCGACGTCCGACTCCTAAGACTTGTCCGGCCTCACCTTCCTTCCTCCTGCTTAAGAACGCCTCGCGTAAATGACTCGAATTGCTCCGACGCATGGAGAACGTTTCCGTAGCTGCATGCTGCTTCTTCGATTGCTACTGCCGATTCTGAGGCACAGGCTTCGTCAAGTCTTCGATGAGTCGAAAGGTTCGCCCAGACGAGACCACCCAGGAAGAGAAACCAAACAACCATCCCTAGGTTGGTCGACATCAAGACTTTGCCGGAGATGTGGAGACGTTTGGTCTTGATCCAAGGCTCAATCGTCTTAGCTAGCCAGGTGGGCCCCATAGCAAGCTGCTCGTCTGGCTCAGGGAGTTGGCGTCGGTTGTGCCACTGAGCCACCGTCTCTCGCCGGACCTGCAGCTCTGCAGCAATCTCGGCTATCCCGTATATGCGGCGGTTGGAATCCATCTCACTCATTGTAATCGCTGGTTACAGCCTGTCAACCGTGATTACAGTCTTAGCGATTGCTCTTGACCTGGTATGACCTCCGCTCCTTCATGAAAATGGGGACCGGTGAACCCTGCCGAACGAAGATTTCAGCCTTGTCGACGACCCGAGGAAGGCGGGCTGGGTAGATGCGCTCGGGGGCCTCGGGGTTCATCTGTTTGTTGAACCTCCCGGCCACAATTTGACCTGCGGTAGATACGTCTGGAGTTCCCCTCCGACTACATCTGCGATGTCCTTAGCCGAATACCACTTCCCTATCGCAAACACAGGCCGTCTCCCTAGTTGGCATCTTTTCCATCCTCTTGAATGTCAACATCCTTCACTCCAAGCTGACGCAAACCCTCCTTAACGACGAGATCGATGGTGTTGCGGGAGATTCCCGAAGGGCCTTCCGCCTCAATAACGAAGTCGACGGTCACATCCGTGCTTTCGGCTGCGAGGGGTAGAACCGCCGCCTTAACCACGTCGCGCGCCTTATCGGCAGGCACACCTAAAACCCTGATGGACACGTGCCTGGGTCCTTTAGACGGGCCAACCGTCTCGGTCGCAGGAGCTTTTCCATCTCCCGGGGAACCCGACGTCGACTCATCCGTAGTCGAAGGCTCATCAATTGCCACATCTGACTGTTCGGGCGCTCTCTGTTGGATCAGGTCCGATATGGCCCCCGCACGGACCAGGAACGTTCCGGGCTGAAACTGAACTTCAGTAGGGTCGATCCCCTCGCCGAATCGGAGGACCGCATCCGGGGCATCCCAAGTGCTTCCACTCGATAGGCCGAAGATTCGCTTCAACACACCCTCCACCAAGCAGGCCCGCAACACATCCGGAGTAGTCAGCTTCGGCAGTCGAGGAAAGCGGAAAAAGTAAGAAAGAAGTCGGTCTAACTCCACCGCCTCTTCTCCATCTGGCACAACCCCAAAACGAGCGGACAACAATGCAGCTGGAGCCAGCGTTGCATCTAGGAGCCTGTCGGTACTACTACCTGGGTCGCGCCGACGTGCCAAGAAATTCATCGATGCCAGTTCTGCCTTGGCCCTTTGGCCAGCTTCTCTCTCCCTTGTCATCGCACGGTCCACTTCTCGCTTCTCCAACCTGACTCGTTCCGCTTCCGCGTTTGCATCCGGCGGCACGTCACGAAGCTCACGCCCAAGGCGTTCCCACTCACCCCGAAGCTGTCCGTAGGTCAGGTTCTTGATCTCGGCGTGTTCGTACACATCCAGCGCGAGATCCTTGGCCCGGCTCCGCCCGACCGCGCGGATCAGCTCCTGAGTGGGGTCGACGATGCGCTGCACCTGTCCGCCCGCGTCACTTCGGTCCTGGTCGATACCGGCCACCACATATAGGGAGTTGTTCTCCTTGCCCCGAGACATCGCGACGTAAGCCCACTCCCGGTAGAGCGTTTGGTCTCCAAGCACGAACGCCTTCTGCGTCGTCATCCCCTGGGCTTTGTGGCCGGTGATGGCGTAGGCATGTGTGAGGTGGCCTGCCGCTAGATAGCTGGCAGGCAGGGCCACATCGGTCCCGTCCTCCCGACGGATCGTGATCTCAGCGCGTTCGTGATCTAGGGCTTGCACGGTGGCGCGCGTCCCGTTGATCACGCCGAGACGTCGCGTGTTCTTAAGTGTCATCACGCGATCACCAACGGAGAACCGCTGGCCCGCGACCTCAAGCTCGTCGTCGTCGATCCTGCCTTCGGCCCTCATGAGGCTCCGTGCCCGCTCGTTCAGGTCCGCAACGTCCGAACGGCGTGCCGCGATCATCAATCCGGGCTCAGGCTCGTCCTGGGTGCTCCACCAGTCCCTTACGAGCTGACGACGGGTGTCTTCTGCAGAAGTAGCCACGTGTACGCGCCCTCTCTCCTGGTACTCCGCAACCGCCTCCTTAGAGCGGCCTTCCCGGATGAGATCGAGCGCATCACGCTCCCAACCGAACGGTTGGCGGCGGACCTCCGACAGCTCGATCGCAGGGAGCCTGTTCTTGATCCCTCGGAACGCGCCTCCGGCTTGGATCTCGGGGAGCTGACGGTCGTCTCCGACGAGGACCACCTTGGCGTTGGCCCTGTCAGCATGTTGGAAGACCTGTGCGAGCTTCCTGGTGCCCACCATTCCCGCCTCATCAACGACCAGCACCGAGTTCCGGGGCAGGCCACCGCTCTCTGGGTTGTCCAGATCCATCAGGAGACTGTCGATCGTGTAGCTCTGGATGCCCGATCCAGACTGCAGCTCCTGCGCTGCTCGCGCCGCCAGCGCGCACCCGATCACAGGCTGTCCTGACATCTCCCACGCCTCTCTCGCCGCGTCGAGAGCGAAGGTCTTGCCGGCTCCAGCTTTGCCGACCACGACCTCCACCCCAAGGCCCGACGTTGTGAGACGGGTGACCATCGCCTGCTGATCGTCGAACAGTGTGGGCCGGCGCGCGATCGCGGTCTGAAGGGCGAACGGTTCAGCCATCCCGACCCCGTCCAGGCGACGCTCGAGCGCCCGTTCGACCACCAAATGCTCAACCGAGAGCATCTCGGCCGTGGAGTAGACGGGCTCGGCGTTGGAGGAGGAGATGCGACCTTCCGAGACGCGCCGACTCTCGTCTTGCGTGATGCTTCCTTCGCGGGCGGCGAGAGGCACCACAAGGTTCGACGCTAGGAACGCATCCGCCATCTTTTCCACTTCGACGACGTCTGCCCCCGCCGTTAGCTGACCGCACACGCCCTGGATCGCGTCTCGCCTGGTGAACGCGCTCTGCTGCTCCGTCAAGCCCTCGGGCTCGGCAAGACGACCGTGGATCGCTGCCAACTCAGAGGTCGTTGGTTGCGAATCCCTGGAGCGCTCGAGCGTGCGCTCCAGCACCTCCTGGGAAAGACCGAGTTGTTCTGCCTTCTCCCGCCACTGAGGGAGCAACCGTTGCGGAGAAACCTTGTAGTCCTTGGCCTGCCGAGTCGTGAAGGCCGCCACTTCACGCTCGCGACCGGTCGCCTCGCTGCGCTCGCCCAGAACCGCTTCGACCTCGGCGCGACGGCGAGAGAAGGCTCTGATCACAGATCGCTCGATGCCTTCGATGCCGGCCGCGCCCTTGCGCACCGGCATCCACTCCACTCCGAGCCTTCGGGTCAGCTCCTTGCGAAGCTGCGCTTGATACAGAAACCCAGCAGTCTTGGCGTGGCGATAGAGGTGCTTGGCATCGAGCGCCCCCCACTTGCCGTCGCTTCCTCGGATGACGTTCGCGACCAGGACATGGGTGTGAAGCAGAGGGTCACCCGCCCGAGAGGTGCGATGCCGGAAGGCCGCCCCGATGAACCCCTTAGAGCTGATCGAGGTCTTCCCCGCTTTGCCGCGGCGGGCCCCGGAGGCGTGTCGTTCGAGATAACCGAGAGCGGCCGCGACGGCCGCGTCGTGCGCGTTCACGATCTCGTTCGAGGCCTCCTTCGACCCGAGCTCGTGGAGGAGGGCCACCGATTTGGGGGCGAGGAAAGTGAGATCGAAGCCTGGCACCCGCTGCTCCTTGGACCCCTTGACGAGAGGTGCGCCGGAGGCCGGGTTCGCACCCCTCAGGATGTTCCGCAGTTCGTTCTCCCCGACCTCGCCGTCGAGGCCGAGATCCCCGGCGCCAGAGGCCAGCCAGTAGCCGGGAGCCTCGCCGGAACCGAGGTAATAGTCCTCGACCCCTCGAGCGACCGAGTTCAGGTAGTAATTCTCGCCACCTCTGCGGAGCTTCCCGATATTGAGCACGACCCCAATCAAGCACGCGGCCGAGCCCAATTGAATTGAAGAAATCTTTAAGAAAAATTGGTGGGCCGCACCAAGGGTGCAAGTGTGTGCTTCGTTCAGCGCTTCGCGCAGATCGGAGGAACCTTGAGCTTGTGATGTCGGCCACTAGAGATGTCCTAGGGGGTGTCTAGCCTCTGTTGGAAAGTGGTTCTTCTTCGGAGGTGAGTGATGTCACGAGAGGAGCTTGGAGCGGTCTTCTTCCTGGTCGGCTACGGGGTGGTGTTCCTCGCGGCCGTGAGGATCTTCGGGCTGCGACGGGTGCTCTGGGCCCTAGTGCTCGTGGTCTTCCTGGCGGTTGCGGTCGCCTTCAAGACCCTGGGCTCGGTGACCGGCGGCCGGCGCTACTAGCGACCTCGTGAGGATCACGCGCCACCAGGAGCGGACGATCCACGTCGAGGACCTCGACCGGCAGATGGCCGAGGCTCGTGCGATCGGACGGGCGGTCGCCTCCGGAGCTCGATGGGCCAAGGTCCGGAGCTGCGAACGGATCGTGGACCCAGATTCGGGTCGCAACGTCTGGCAAGTGGTCTTGGCCGTGCCCAGGCGCCGCAAATAGAGGGCCCAATTTTTCTCCAATTTTTCTCCAAT
>JACCTS010000395.1 GCA_013812245.1 Rubrobacter sp. | reverse complement strand
AAGCCGCGTTCTTCGATAGCTTTTGCGAGTGGGATCGCGCCTATGCCGTCGTCCGTCACGAACGTCGAGATGCCTACCTTCATCTAATTCTCCTGCTCGGTGGGGCGGATCAGGATCTCGTTCACGGCCACGTGCCTCGGGCGGGTGACGATGTACGTTACTGCGTCAGCGATATCCTCGGCCCGAAGCACTTCCATGCTCGCGAACCGCTTCTCCGAGCGGGCGCGGATCTCATCCCGCAGATGGCTCTGCAACTCGGTCGCCACGGCCCCCGGCTCGACGAGCGAAACGCGGACGTGCCTCTTCGTGACCTCCTGCCGCAACCCCTCGCTGAACGCGCCAACCCCGAACTTGGTCATGTTGTACACGGCGGTACCGCTCGACGCCTGGCGCCCCGCTACCGAGGAAGTATTCACGAGATCGGCCACCCTTCTCGGTCCGTCCTCGGCCGCCTTGAGCAGGTGCGACAGGGCCGCGTGGGCAACGTAGAGAAGACCGTTCACGTTCAGGTCAACCATCCGGTCCCACTCTTCAGTCGGCGCGTCCTCGACGGGACCGTTGAGCATGACGCCCGCGTTGTTGAAGACCGTATCGAGACGATCCAACTCGGAGACCGTACGCGCCACGGCGTCTATCGCCTGCTGCTGCTCGGTCACGTCGGCCTCAATGGCGAGCGCCTTCCCGCCCGCGCCCTCGATGTCGGAGACGAGCGCGTCGAGCCGGTCCCCGCGCCGCGCCAGCACGGCAACCGCCGCACCCTGTTCTGCGAGCGACTTCGCCGCCGCTTCGCCTATTCCGCTGCTTGCCCCGGTTACGAGCGCAACCGTTCCATCCAGCCTGTCCGCCATTGCTTCCTCTCGTTTCTAAGGTTCGTCGACGAGGGATTGTTTCCCAATATCGGGAAGGGTTAACCGGGACGAATAGGTGTCGAGTACGTGGACCCGTTCCCGCAAGACACCTGGCGGGTTGTTCTTGCAAAGGCTCCTGGCCACCCTCTACCTCAAGCCCGGAGGAACCGAAACCGAATCTCGAACTTAGAGGCCGCGCCAATAGGCGAGCAGTAAATGTGCCAACCGAAAACGGAAAGGCTGTTTGATCGTCATTGGCCGGCTCAAGTGCTAAACGTTGCCAGCCTATTGGCGCAAGCTCTTATTCAGAAGACCCCGATTCTTTCTTACGGAGCACAAGCTCGTAGAGCAGGTGTCCCTCCCCCACCGGCGCCACCAGAAAGCCCGCTTCATGAAAATGGTCGAAGCTGACCTTCTGCTGCTCGAACTCCCGGGCCAGGATGTAGACGGGTCCGCTCTCGGCGACTGCACGGGCTGTTTCGACGCCCGTGGGGTCGGGGGTCCCGTAGCGGGACGCGCCGGGTGGATCTGGCCACGTTATGTCGTCGAAGCGGGTCCACGAGGTGCAGAACGGGTCGGCGAGCTTCAGGTCCTGTCGCCGGTTCTCCACGACGGCCATGTACCAGAGCGGACTCCGATGATGCAACACGGTCGAGTTCGGCTCGGTGTTTTCGACCACGGACTCTATGGTGCGGCTGCCTTCCGTGTCGTGACTGCGATCCCGCTGCGCGTACTCGTCCGGCACACCCACCAGGACAGCAGCGAGTGCCACCCCCGAGAGCGCAACCACCGCGAGCCGTCCGGGCGTGGTTAGATCCGGAAACACCCCTTCCACCCGGCGCAGCAGGAAACCCAAGCCTACGGAGATGCAGACGCCGAAGACCGCGTAGGCGGGGATGAGGAACACCGCGAAGTCCTCTATGCCGCGTTCGAGGTAGAAGAGGACGTGGATCAGGCACCCGGCAAAGAGCGTCCCAAGGAGGATGGCCGCCGGCCTGTCGGCCAGAATCAGGACCAGCATCCCGACCACCCCCACCAGCATCAGGACGACCGGGAACTCCCCGAATAGATGCCCGGCGAAGAGCTGCATCCGCACCCAGAATCCCTCGGACACGAGCGGAGATACGGCACACCGTGCTTTCTCCTCAGGAGTCGCTATAGCGTAGCTCCAGCCTGTCACGAGGAGCAGGAACCTTCCAGGGGTTGTTGGGTGCGTCTCGTCCAGGGGCGCGTTCATGTAGGCCCGGATCGGGAGGTAAAGCAAAGGCAG